>DAOVMP010000051.1 GCA_030630695.1 Candidatus Woesearchaeota archaeon | reverse complement strand
CAGGAATAATAATCATATCACGACAATGAGTTCGTAATTTAGGTCTGTTTTTCTTAACTTTTTCTAACAATATTTTGTGCTCATCTGTAAGACCTCTTAACAAAGTTCTACGTTCTCTTGCTGGAAGCAAAGCTGCAAATTCTTTTATGCTCATGTTTTTTATTTCCTCAAACTTTTTCCCTCTAAATACGAATTCTTTAGCCATGTTTATTTCCTCTTACCAGTCCTCTTAGGCCATAATGAACCAACCTTTCTACCAGGGGGTGCATTTTTTGAAGCTCCTTTGTTTCTGGCCTTTCTTGCTGAACGAGTATTACCAAAAGGATGATCAACTGCATTCATTGCACAAGCACTGGTTCGTGGATATAACTTATTTTTTGAACGCATCTTATACATTTTAGTGCCTGCTTTAAGAAAAGGTTTTTCTGTTCTGCCGCCGCCAGCAACAATACCAACAACAGCTCTGCAATCATTATTGAATTTTTTCTGACTTTTAGAAGGCATAACAACTGTAACAGTTTTCAAGCTCTTAGCTGCAATTCTTGCAAAACCGCCAGAAGTTTTACAAAACTTACCACCATCGCCTGGCTGAGATTCAATATTATATATAGGGGTGCCTTCTGGAATTTCTCTTAAAGGTAAAATATTTCCAGGCTCGCAATTTGCACCAGAACCTGAACCGATTTTATCCCCTACTCTAATACCTTCAGGAGCGGCAAATAAAACAATTTGACCATCATCATAACAAACTCTAATCAAAGGAGCACTATGACCTGCACAATGTACAATATCTACAATCTTTCCATCAACTAATTTTTTTGAAATCGGTTTTAATTTAGCATCTGCTTTAAATCTAAAACCCGGAGACTTGTAAGTAGGAGAACCCTTTCCTCTCGCCTGTTGAATAATTCTTTTACCCATGATTTATCTCCATTGATTAGCTTCGATTAACATCTGTTTTTTTGATTCATATTCAGGATCGCCTGGATGATATGTAACTAATACTTTTGTGTGGTCTATTAACATAATTCCCCAAATTTCATCTACTATAATTGTATTCGATTTTTCTCTTGAGCTATGGATGTCATAACTGTTTCTATCTTTTTCCATGAATGCAAATCTGTCATCTATAACTCCTTCAAAAACACACATGTTAGGAGGAAACCCGGTAGTAATTCCAACAACATCACCAACTGTTAAATTCTTCAAATCCTTTCGGGTTTTAGGTTTTACTTTTTTTATTCCTTCCATTTTACATCAATCCCATATTAGTTGCAATGTCAATTGCAGGAGTTTCTTTAGCCAATTGAACATATGCTCTTTTTTCTCCTTTGGGCGCAATGAATGTGTTTACTTTGATTACTTTTGCTTTGAAGGCCTGTTCAATTGCTTTTTTTATTTCAGGCTTTTTCGCTCTAATATCAACTACAAAGATTAACTTGTTTTCTGCTTCCATCAATCTAATTGATTTTTCAGTTGACAAAGGATATTTAATTATTTTGTAAGGATCCATTTTAAACAAACAAAGCCTCCTTTTCGATTTTATTCACTGCTTCTTCTGTTAGTAAAGTCAATCTTCCTGGAACACAACCAGGAGCTAACAATTCTACATTAACATTTTTAATATCAACAACATCAATACCAGCAATGTTTTTTGCAGTGTTTAATAATTTACATTTTCCAGAAACAATAACTAAAGGACCTTTTGCTTTTTGATAAGGTCTTGCTCTATGTTTTCCCTTACCTGCTCTAATTTTCTTTTTAGAAGCTCTTTCTAATTCTGCTTTAAAACCTAAAGATAATAAAGCAGATTTAAAATCTTTTGTTTTATTAATCAATTCAAAATCTTTTGCAATCAAAAAAGGATATTCATTAGGAACTTTATGCCCTCTTTTAATTACCAAATCTTTATTTAAAGCAGATGCTAAAGCACTCCGTATTGCTTTTCTTTTTTCTTTTTTATTAATTTTACAAACCCAAATCTTTTCCGCCTTAGGAGGAAAAGCTCTGTGACCCCCTCGTGCATTAGGAGCAAAAGCACCTGTCCAATTAAACTGAGAACCACTACGACTCATGACTTTTTTAGGAGTTCTTGTTCTACTATGACCATAAACACCTCTAAATCTTCTGCGTTTCTTAGAAAGATAAGTAGAATGTCTTTTACCCGCTCTTGGATTAGCACCATATCTTTGCCTTTTATTACCAAAAATAGCTTCAACAGCTCTTTTAATAATATCAAATCTAGAAGGTTCACTAAACTGACTTGGTAATTTCTTTTTACCAATTTCCTTATTCTCTTTAGATAATATTTTTAATTCCATTTTCAGTATATCTTATTAATTGCTGGAACCTCCTTTGGAATTTTATGATTTGGTCTTACTGCTTTTGTGAATACGATTAATCTTCTATTTGGTCCTGCGATAGAACCTTTCATTATAATATACGGATTTTTAACATTACCATATTTTTTAAAACCAGATTTTTTATTTATTTTAGCAGGATCATCATCAATTTTTAACAACCATTTATTATACTCTGTTCTTTGATGATAACCTGTCTGACCTGCATGAGCAACTGTCCAAGAACGATTATTGCCCCAGCCACCTAAACTACCAGGACCTCTTTTTGTTTTTTCAGATTTATGAGATCTAATAGCAACACCAAATCTTTTAACAGGACCTTGAGTTCCTCTACCTCGAGTAATTGCTCTAGAATCTAGTAAATTTCCTTCATCTAAAACATCTTTCAAGTATATTTCTTTACCCAACCTTTCTTGTGCAAACCTTAATTTATCATCTTTTTTACCACCAATAGCTAATTCAAAAAGTTCTGGCTTTTTTTTACCAATACTTGTTAGTTTTGGCTGTGTGAACACTAATAATCTTAAATCGTCAAATTCTTCTGGTTTTATGTCTTTCTTTTTAGCATGTTTTGGCAAAGGAATCTTTCTGTTTAGGTCTTTATCCAGTTTATTCGCAAGAATTTGAGAAACAGCACGTAAACCATGTGTGAATTTTTTATAGAAAACAAGAGAAGCAACCTTTAACGGCGGACATTCAATGATTGTTATCGGCCATATAATGTCTTCGCCTTTTGTTAAAGAATTTGGTCGGTTATCAGTGAATTGAGCATGAGCCATGCCTACTTTGTATCCTGAAAAACCAAGCGGTTTTATATCATCACTGTAAGGCCAATGTCTAATCCTAGGATACTGTCGCTTAGACCTTTTTCTAGGCCAAAACTGCATTGTTCCCCTACGTGGACTTCTTTTAGTTGGCATAAGCTACTACCTACTATAATATATTCAACGATACTGTCTTTAATCACAGCATCTTCACCCCGACAAACACGCCTTACTCGAAGCTAATCAAGAAGTCAGATCAGTTAAATCCACCTCCAACATTTGTACTGAAAAGCTTCTGTTTTCAGGCTATAGTCAGATTAGACTGTAGAACACTAGTTTATTTATAAAGGTTACTGTTGAGGGGTGGTGGATTTATTCTTGTTCCTATATAGAAACTTTTGTTTAATTATTGCATAATTAACTGGGTTTTTGATTTTTTTACAGAGGTTATCAGGAGTGCAAATATGCATATCTTGGTAGTAGGATTTATTTTGACAATTTGGAGGCAATATTTTTTTATTATGAGTTTTATGATATCTTAACTGACCCAAGAAATAACCCTCTCTTAACGGTTCTTTGTGTTTTTTATTCCATTTTTTTAAAAAATCTTCAACTTCATCATGAGACCAACCGCAACAAGTCAAGAAATTAATTAATGTAAAAACAGAACGTTTTTTACCATCTTCTAAACCTTTTAGAATTGTTTGAATGCAAGGAGGGAAAGATTCAGTCGGAATTGCGGCTTTTGGAGTTTCATATTCTTTATTTAATTTTATTTTTTGTTTTTCTTCTTTAATTTTAAAATCAAACGCCTGAATCAAGAGTTTTTTTGCTTCATTTTTTTTAATATCCTTATGTTCTAAAAATTTCAGATTCGGTTTTACCTTATCTGGAACAGCATCTTTCTTATCAAAAATAATAATATCATTAGGATCTATAGGAATGGAGATCAAACCCGATTTTTCATTAAAACAATAAGGCATCCGGTATAAATGTCTTGAAGAAATCAAAACAGTATCAATATCTAACACTGCAAAAGGATCAAATTGATTATTTTTTATTATTTCATCTCTTTTTTTGCCTGATTTTTTTAGAATTTCTTTTAAACTATCGATTTTTAAAATCTTTTTAGCTAGAAACGGTCTAATCATCTCTTGCAAATATAAAGCAATCTTTCTTGGACCTTCTGGAAACCAATCTTTCGTCGGTATCTTATGAATCTTTTCTGGAAATGTTTTAAACGGCACAGCTATATGAAAACCATGATTTCCTGAAAACTTAACTGAAATAGACGTAACACCATGATATCTTAATGCCTGAACCAACAAATCTGCTGCAAATTTGCTGTATTCTAAAAACGGGCAATCAATATCCAATACTAAATCCCAGCCTTTTCTTAAAATGTTTAATTCTTCTTTTTTTAATCCTGGGTTGAGCTGCAAAGGTTTGTTCCATAATTCTTCTGAACAATGAAAAGAAGTAGTGCCTCTCTTAACAAACTCTAAGATATCCCTTGGATATTTTAAAATATCAGGTCTTTTGCCAAAACCTTTTAGTCCATAACTAACTGCAATTTCTCTATCTTTTGACGATTTTAGAATAGCCTTCTGAATATCTTCCCTCTTATAATATTTCAATAAAGTACTAAGATGAATAGACATACCATACCCCCGAAAGGTATAAATACTTTCTAATTTATATACTTTGTTATGATTAAAGACATTAGTGAATGGATAGCGAAATTAAAAGAATTCGACGGCATAATTATTGTAGAAGGGCCTAATGACAAGAAAACATTGAATAATTTGCTGGGTATTAAGAAAATATTTGTTCTTTCTAAAAAACCACTTTATGCAGTTGTTGAGTCAATTGCTTCTAAAACAAAAGATGTAGTAATATTAACAGATTTAGATGAAAAAGGCAAGGAATTGTATGGACGTCTTAGAAATCATTT
>DAOVMP010000089.1 GCA_030630695.1 Candidatus Woesearchaeota archaeon | reverse complement strand
ATTAAATTAAAATTAGAACAATCCTGTCCTTTACACCTATAAATCTCTACATAATCAACAGGACAAGACAAATCAAAAGCTAATTTCAAATGTTTTTCCCCCTTCACAGGATAAACAACAAAATTCGACGGCGGCGTTATGAAACCAGGAGTTCCACAACCAACAAAAGGCGGTGTTACAACAGCAGGAGGAGGAATTCCCTGAGTAGCATTACAATACTCAGAACAAGTCTGGCCAGCAGAAGGAACACCTGCAAAAGTAAAATTCTTATTAGCACAAGAAACATCATCTTCAAAAGTCCCTGCCAAAGTAACAGGATCACAACAACAACCAATCAATGCAGAAACAGACGGAATACACACTAGAATTAAAATACACCATCCTAAAAATAATTTATTCAATCGCATGTTTTTCCTCTTACTGTAATATCCTGATAATCTTCCAAACCTGCCTCATCTTTGACAATAACTCTAATAATCATACTGCTTGCATATAATTCCGGAACATTTGGAGACAAACTAAAAAATACATTATCTTCATCAGGATCAGAAGCGTTTATAAGATAATTAAGTTGATTTGCAGAAGCTTTTAATCTATTATTATCTATTGAAAATTCTGTTCCAATACAAAACTCCTGATCTGTAACCGATTTGTTTATTCTAAACAACGCAGGATGCCTGTTTTTTCTGGCAATATAAAACGAAAAGGGTTTTCCAATTACTCTTGAACTCTTATCTGTAAAAATAATAACATCATCATGATTTTTTACATTATTAATTACTCGAATATCATAACCTTGATACTCTCTTGGATCGAAGTTTACATTAGAAACATCAGAATCAATCAGTGTTTTAGCATGATAATATGCTCTTCCAAAACTAACAGGATAATTCACAACAAAATTCCTTAATTCTGTTTTTGAATCAGAACTAATTACTTGTATTGGCCACTCAACTCTGAAAGAGATGAATTCTTCAGTAGACAACTGTGAAATATTTCTTGCAATAATCATTTTAGTGTTTGGTTGACCTATTTGAAAATCAAGTCCTGGAAATCTTGATTTATCAAAGCAATTTATTACATTATTATCAATATAAGTTTCCAACATCTCCTGCACTGAATTAGAACTGAAATCGTACAACGGCGGAAATTCTGGCAAACCAAAATAACCATAAAACCATTCACTTTGATTATCCTTTTTAATTATCCACGGAAAGCCTGTCCAAGGATAATCAGGAATAGTCGAAGTATACGGCCCAACCTGACCTTGAGGAGGAACAATAGAATAACTAACATTAAAACCATCATATTCTACAACTTCTTCTGGATCATCAACAATACTTTTCTGAGACTTATACAATCTCCCGCCCTGTTTTCCTAAAATCTCTAAAGACGCAGCAGCTGTAGATGCAACACAATCATCAACATATTCTCTTACAGAACTAACTGCAGTTCTTTTAGAAACCTGAGAAGGAATCCCTTGAGCTGCTTCTTTAACCTGCTTATACGAAACAATATATATTACCAATGCAAATGTAACCAGAATAACCAAACCAATCACCATAAACATAGTTACCTGCGCTTTCATGTTAACCTCAACTTAGCAGTCAGATCTGCCCATAACATTACTAGTGAATCATCAATCTCAGGAGTTTTCTTTGCTATAACTAATAAATTACCAGAATCATCACAAACAACATTTGAATCTATAGTGTAAATAACATCATCACAGAAATTACTTATTTCTACATTATTCATTTGTAATCCTATGTAATCATAGCTGAACTCTGTTTTATCTTTTTCCAAGAAACTAAAAACCTCTTTATTATTCTTTTTTGCAAAATAAAGATTATTGAAAACCTTTGGTTCTTTAAAAAAAGACATGTTAGAAGATTGTGCAAGACTTTTTAAAGTGTTGAACTTTGGATTTATTAACGTATTTTCCAAATTAGTATTAACAGCAGGCATACTTGCCCCAGGCAAAACAATAATCGACTCTGTATCATGATTATACCAAATATTATCACTGCACAAATCAAAACGATTGTTATTATTTTTTTCTCTGTTGCATAAATTACTTGATTTACCTAATGCTTTTAAGAAAGATTTAGAATCATCTATGGGAATATTTAAAGAAGTTCCAAAAGCAACATTATTCCCATATTTTAAAACACAAACAGAATTAATACACTTATAATTATCTTGTGTTCCATATGGATGACAATTATCAAAATACTCTGTAACTAAAACATCATCAACTTCATAATTTACATTGTTAAATGCTAATTCTGGCTGAGCACAAAATAAAGAAAAATCATTTGGAGACTGTCCATTTGCAACAGTTAATAATTCCAAAGCTAATAATTTAGTTCTAGAAGACCAAAAACCATTATCACAATAAAAATCTAGAATATATTGATTATTATTTATACAATACGGTTTTATTTCTGAAAAAAACTTTTCAGGCATACCATCAAACTCTTGACTTCCTGCAGGAGAAACCAAACACTGAGTGTCTAAAGAACAAAAATCCGCAGATCTCTGATGCCAACCCTGCTTAAAAATAGCAGGATACCAATCAACAGCCACTACAGTGAAAACTACTACAAATAAGATCAATGCTGTTAATAACAGCTTTTTCATTATTCACCTCTTTTTTAATAACTATTTACATATAAAACCCTGATCATTAACTCTGTAAAAAGTATTTATCAACTGACAACCAGTGCCATTCCAGCACTTTGTAACAGGACAACAACCCTGTTTATACGCATTAGGAACATTTAATGTTATTGGATCCCATAAAGTATCATCAACAACAGTAATATTGGCATCATATGTAAAAGTCCAAGCACCATCTGGCAAGCAAACAGCATGTTTATCTAAGATAATATTAGTCAAAGGCACGCCACAATGATTTGCTTTAACATTAATAAAATCATAAGATTGATACTCTTGCGGAACAGTTTTACAAGCTATAAATTCTCCCTGATAATTAATAATATTCTCCTGCAATAACGTGCCTGAAGAATAAAAAGTCTTGTCAAAACAACCGCCTGAAGCCAGAATAGGCAAAGAAATAACTCTTGTTTTACTAATCGTACAATTCTGTTCTTGAGGATTGAACTTATTTGTAATTCTTCTAGATTGAGCTGGACTTAAATCAAATGAAGTCAAAACATCTTCCTTCTCTATACAAGGGTCACTTCCTCCTCTTCCAATACGCCAATAACTTTTTTTAGTCAAAATCCTAGAAGGACCTTTAACAGTAACAAAAGAATCTTCAGGCTCTAATAAAAACTCATAATCTGAAACCTTTACCGCATTATTCTGCTCTGTTATCAACATATCCATTGGAACAGCATCTGTAGAAAAATCAGAATAACTTTCACCAGGATCATCTGCCTCGCTACAGCACTTATGACCTGTCCAATCAAAACCAGCAGCATGACAAGAAGTACTATCCTTAATATCTAAATCTTTAGTCCAATCACCATCAGAAGCACAATAAAAAATCTCAGTAAAATTAGATGAATAACAATAAGAACTTAAAAAAGACGCATAGTTTTGAATTTCGTTTTCAGTTAAGGCTCTAGCATAAACCACAACTTCATCAATCAAACCTTCAAAAGGCTCATTAGGTAGAAAAGATCTGGCACCAATAATAAAAGGTTCACTACCTTGATTAATCTTGCCAGATGCAGCAGAATACGAAATTTCACTTGCATCTACAAACAATCTTAATTTATCTCCATTATAT
>DAOVMP010000036.1 GCA_030630695.1 Candidatus Woesearchaeota archaeon | reverse complement strand
GATCGAATTATACTAACACCAGCACCTGATGAAAAAGCCCGAGAAGAGATATTTAAGATTCATACTTCTAGAATGCCTTTGAAAGGCATAACTGCATCTGAATTAGCTGAAAAAACACCCGGCTATGTAGGAGCAGATATACAATCAATATGTCGCGAGGCAGCAATAATGGCTCTGCGTGAAGATATGAACTCTAAAGAAATCACTGAAAAACACTTTGAAAAATCATTAGACAAAGTCAAACCATCAATAACCCCAGAAATAGAAACTGCATATAAAGAATTAAAAGAACACTTTACATCTGCCAAAGCAAAAGAATTACAGACTAGCAAACCTGCTTATTTTGGTTAATCGTAATATTAATAAAGAAGATGACTCTTTTATTCTAATATGACCAAGCCAGGAGATAGAGTTAAAGTTATCACATCTGACCAGGAAATAGAGGGTATTTTAATGCCTTCTGAAAACGAATTTGTAGTTCTAAAAATGGAT
Source organism: Candidatus Woesearchaeota archaeon (assembly GCA_030630695.1). Taxonomy (GTDB): domain Archaea; phylum Nanobdellota; class Nanobdellia; order Woesearchaeales; family ARS49; genus WJKI01. Next base: position 5,647 of record DAOVMP010000036.1, on the reverse strand, counting down.
ACTGGCTATAATATAGGAATTGATAAGAAAAGAGTTCGCGAAATTGCTTTATTATCACATCCACCTAAACGAGAAGTTGAATTGCCTAAAGCAGAGCCTAAAACAGGACTTCCCACTATAAGTATATTACACACTGGAGGAACAATTGCTTCAAAAGTAGATTATGCTACTGGGGGGGTGATTGCTCGCTTTAGTCCAGAAGAAATTCTACAAATGTTTCCTGAACTGCGCGAAATAGCCAACATTGATTCTCGATTAATAAGAAATATGTGGTCTGGAGATATGCGCTTTGGACATTACAATATTATTGCGCATGAAATTAAAAAAGAAATAGAAAAAGGAGCACAAGGAATAATAGTAACACATGGAACTGATACACTTCATTATACTTCTACTGCGTTATCATTTATATTAAAAGATCTAGGGGTTCCTGTTTTAATTGTTGGTGCACAAAGGAGTTCTGACCGAGGAAGTTCAGATGCTGCGCTTAACCTGCTGTCTGCTGCTCTTTTTATCACTGCAAGCAAAAGCTTTGCAGGTGTAGCTATTTGCATGCATGAAAATGAAGAAGATGATAACTGCATAATACTTCCAGGACTTAATTCGAGAAAAATGCATTCATCGCGCAGAGATGCATTTAAAGCAATTAATGCAGATCCTTGGGCTAGAGTTAATTTAAAATCGCGCAAAGTAAATTTCTTAAGAACAGGATTCCCAAAAAGAAATTCAAAAGTTCCTGAAGTTCATGAAATAAAAGAAAATCTTGAAGTAGGAATATTAAAAGCACATCCAAACTTGTTTTCAGATACGATTTTAAGTTTTAAGGGATATGATGGACTAATTATTGAAGGAACAGGTTTAGGACATATTTCAATAGATGAAATAGATGATTTAACAAAAGAAAATACTAAAATTTATTCTGCAATAAAAGAACTCATTTCAAATGAGGTTATTGTTGCAATGACAACACAAACAATTTACGGAGAAGTGGACATGAATGTATATGCTTATGGCCGCAAATTACTAGATATTGGAATGCTTGGAAACTATTGCGACATGACTCCTGAAACCGCTTTTATTAAATTAGCATGGCTTCTTAGTAATTATCCTAAAAATAAAGTTCGCGAATTATATTCTACAAATTTAGCTGGCGAAATTTCTAAACGGTTGGAAAAATAATGGAATTGAATTATAAACAATTAGGGTTTAAATGCGGTATTGAAATTCATGCACAATTAGAAGGACATAAATTATTCTGTAACTGTCCTACAGAACTCCGCGAAGATGAACCACACTATGTTATTAAAAGAAATTTACGCGCAGTAGCAGGAGAATCTGGAAAAGTTGATATTGCTGCTGCAGAAGAAATGGCTGAAGCTAAAGATTTCTATTACCAAGGATATTATGACACAAATTGTTTAATTGAATTAGATGAAAACCCACCAAATTTAATGAACACAGATGCTCTTAAAGTCACATTACAAGTATGCAAAATGCTTAACTCTCGAATAGTCGAAGGAGTACAAGTAATGAGAAAAACAGTTGTTGATGGTTCGAATACTGCGGGATTTCAACGAACTGCTTTAATTGGAACAGACGGATATCTAGACTTAAAAAAAACTAAACTAGGAATACCAACTATTATTTTAGAAGAAGATGCTTGTAGAAATATTACAGAAGAAAAAGATCGCGTGATTTGGAGTCTAGATCGTTTAGGAATTCCACTAATTGAAATAGGAACAACACCAGATATTAAAAATCCTGACGAAGCAAAAGAAGCAGCTGAGAAACTGGGAATGCTCATTCGTAGCACTGGAAAAGCAAAACGCGGTTTAGGAACAATTCGACAAGACCTCAATGTTTCAATCAAAGAAGGCACGCGAGTTGAAATAAAAGGAGCACAAGATTTGAAAAGTATACCTAAACTCATTGAAAACGAAGTTATACGACAAATAAACTTGGTTTCTATCAGCAAAGAATTACAAAAACGCCGAGTAAAAGAACTGCGTGAACTTAAAATATCTGATGTAACTAATTTAGTTGCGCATTGTGACAGCAAAATCATAAAACAATCAATAAAAGCTAAAAATAAAATTCTAGGAATCAAATTAACCGGGTTTAAAGGACTAATTGGCAAAGAAGTTCAAATAAATCGTCGTCTTGGAACAGAATTTTCCGACCGAGCCAAAGTTATAGCAGGTGTTGGAGGAATATTTCACTCTGACGAACTGCCAGCATATGGAATAACTTTACGAGAAGTTGAAATCTTGCTTCAAGACTTACAATGTGATGCTAATGATGCATTTGTTTTAGTAGCAGATAAACGAAAACGTGCTGAAAAAGCATTATCTGCAGTTGTTGAACGAGCAAATCAATCTATTTTAGGAGTTCCTAAAGAAGTTCGTAAAGCAAACAAAGATAATACTTCTTCGTATGAACGACCAATGCCTGGAGCAGCACGAATGTATCCTGAAACAGACATTCCAACACTTCGAATAACTTCTGAAGAGATAGAAGCTATTGAAATACCTGAACTTATCGAGGACAAAATACCAAAATATGAAAAACTCGGTTTAGGATCTGATTTAGCTAAATTAGTTGCAAAATCAGTAAAAGCTCCATTATTTGATAACTTTGTTGCACAATATCCAAAAGTAAAAGCAGCATTTATCGCAGAAATCATCATGACAATGGATAAAATGATAAAAAGACAGTTTAATATTTCAATAAATCCTACTGAAGAAGATTATAATATTCTTTTTGGAGCATTATCCGGAGAAAAAATCCCTAAAGAAAATGTAATGGACATACTGAAAGAGAATAAACCTGTAAAAGAAATAATCGGTAAGTATAGCATGATGAGTGATACTGAATTAGAAAAAGAAATGCAAAAAATCGTTTCTGAGAAAAAAGATTTACCGTTTAATGCATTAATAGGAGTTGTTATGAAAAAATTACGCGGAAAAGCGAGTGGTAAAAAGATTTCTGAAATATTAAAGAAGATAATTGGGTAAGAGTCGGGTTCTTGTGGAGTGTTTGGGTTGTTGAGTGTTTGTTTGATTAGTTAAATGAGCAATAATTTCCTTTGAAAAGTGTTAAATACAATAAATTTGGAATCTTAAAAAATAGAAGGGGGCTTTGGCTTAATAATTATCATATCGCCTAAAATTTGGTGCATACCAATCTTTGTACTCAAATCCGTTTGCTTTAAGAACTGCCAAAAAACGATTTAGTTCATTTTTTTCCATCTGGGTTCTGTTATGCATATGTCCTGGAACAATATTACTAGGTCCTACACTGGTTGACGGATGTAATATCTCTACTTTTCTGTCTGTAGGAAAATCAAATTCACGTAAACATGCCACAACTTGCTCGCCAAGTTCCTCAGGACTTGATTTTTTTGGTCCAAGATATAAAAAATGAAGTTCTTTCTTTTTTCTTTCTCTCCAATCAGGAAAATGACTCTCAAGCACGCCCCATTCACTTTTAGGGGTTGTAACATAATCTCCATATGCAGAAAAAGTTCGTTCTAACCCTTCAGGTCCAGTGCGGTAATCAACTACTATAAACACTTTTCCCATTCTTTCTTTTTGTTCAGTTGACATCGTTATATATTGAAAATATTGCATACGTTATAAAGCTTCACTCTACAAACCCCCTCATTCCCTACTTACTGTGTAGTTTAAATGACTTTGAAAAGGAAAACTTTAAATAGTTCAACTGTTTAACTGTTAAACAGGTGATAAAAATGAGCTTGAAATCAAATGATATGGAACTTATAAAAATGTCTTCAAAAGGACAGCTGGTAGTACCTCAAGACATCAGGGAAACAGACCATTTCCAGCCAGGAGATAAATTTGTTGCGTTTCCAATAGATGAAGGAGTATTATTCAAAAAAGTAGAAATGCCGGAAGTAAAACTTAATTTTAAATCACTTGCAAAAGAAATAGAAGCCCAATTTAAAAAACAAAATGTAAAAAAGAGTGATGTAAAAGAGGCAGTTAAATGGGCAAGAACAAGATAACCATTGATACTAATAATTTAATTTCTGCTTTAGGATGGGAAGGCAAAGTAGACTATATTATATCTGGAGATAATCATCTTTTACAAATAAAACAATTCAGAAATGTCAAGAACCACCGGTCAATAGACCGGTGGCATGCTTTACATAGCCATCCAACATAGCCTGTGGTTCTTGAGCATGCTCAGGAATACCAAGATAATTTCAATAGATAGACGCGCTTTGCTTATCCACTTCTCAATAGAGGGGGGGTATTCCTGACATATTAAAATACTGAATGTACATGATTTTTTAGAATTCAGTTAAGAATATTAAATCTCCTAATTACTTGTAAGAAAATCATCAACAGAACTCCTGCCAAAACTCCGATACTATTGTAGATTAAATCATACATAGTATTAAACCATCCTCCTCCGTATGCATCGATTTCTTCAATTGTAGATACTAACTGTCCTTCGCAGGCATCACCTGCACCAAATGCTAAAGCGCCTTCTCCAAAGCCGTAGATTAAAAAACCAGAGAATTCAAAAAGTTCAATACCTACACCAATACCTGAAGCTGCCAATATGACTACAAATATTAGAAAAATCGTTTTTGTGGTTAGAATTTTTTTATCCATGAATTTGCACAAGAATTGAAAGAAAAACAAGGCAAACGCAAAGCAAGGCAGAATATGAGTAAAATGATCCCAAGCAAAAGGTAAAGGAGAGCGAAAATAGAACCCCATAAATCCTACACAATGAGGAATAAAACTAAGGATTATTATTGTATATATCGGAAGATTAAGGTTCCATTGATTGTATGTGAAGTAAAAAAACAGAATTACTGCAATCAAAACAATCATATCGGGAACATAAGCAGTAACTTGCCAGACATAAGACATTAATATCAATAGTAAAAATAGGCATATTGCTAGGAAAGTAGTAATATGAACCCAAATATCCCTTCCAGCCATAGTATAATAGTAATATTATCGAATTTATAAGCTTTTTGAGAGTAGGAATTATCCTATATAAATGGAAAAATTTAAAAATACCAGAGTAGATAATCTAGCTATGTTACAACATGTGCTATGGGGTATAACATTCTTCTCATTATGGCTGACAATTGTCTGGCTGCACTACTTATTCTCAGACGAACCACAAAAAAAAGCAATAAAAAACAAACCAAAAATAACACTAGCAATACCTGCATTTAATGAAGAGAAAACCATAGCAAAAACAGTTAATTCAATTATAGAAGCAGATTATCCTACTGCAAAAAAAGAAATAATTATTGTAAATGACGGTTCAAAAGATAATACACAACAAATTGTTGAAGAATTAATACAAAAAAATCCTAATCATAACATAACCCTAATAAATCAGACAAATGGTGGAAAAGCAGCAGCAGTAAACACAGCACTAGATAAAGCAACAGGAGAATATTTTGCAGTAATAGACGCAGACAGTAGAATATCTAAAAACGGAATTAATTTACTTCTTCCTTATTTTTACAATGATAAAGTTGGAGCAGTAATAAGCAGGGTAAAAGTAGAAACACCAAATAAAATCCTAGAAAAAATACAATTTTTTGAATATGTAATGAGCAATATGATAAGAAAACTAATGGCTCTTTTAGGAACAT
>DAOVMP010000012.1 GCA_030630695.1 Candidatus Woesearchaeota archaeon | reverse complement strand
CAACTTCAAAACAGTCGTTTAAGAAAACTAAATCTATAGGAAACTTGACAAAATATGTGTGCAAAGAGCAGATTTTTGGGTGTTTGAAGATAAAAATCAATGGTTTTATTTGTTTTCTGAACATTAAACCAAATGTTTTAGAGATTGTATCATAGCATTTAACATATTCTTTTGCTACGATTTTGTTTTTGGATTTGTTACGGATCATTTACTCCCTACTTTTCAGAATTATAATTTTTAAGTTCTTTTTTTGCTGATTCTACTATCTTTCTAACATTATCATTACGTTCATCACATCCTAAAGGAGAATTATAATTTCTTTCAGAATCGGGATCTTCTCTTATAATCGGATCTCCATGTTCGTCTTTTTCCATTCTATGCTTTGATCTGGTTTCAACCATTGTTTCCCAAAGCCATCGAGGTATCATAAATAGAAGAATTTCTTTGATTTATTTATATTTTTCTATTAAATTTTAAAAAACAGCCAATTTTTTGGTCCGGATTTTGGGAATTTTATTAGACAGTAGTCTCCTTTTAATTTTTTCCCTTTAAACTGGACTACTAATTTTCCTTTTGCTTTTTCAACTATGGAGTAAGTTCCTTTATCCCAGATTTTTACTTTGCCTGCGCCATAACTTCCTTTAGGGATTGTTCCTTCGAACTTTGCATAGGAGAGTGCATGATTACTTACCTGTACTGCCAACCTTTTTATGCCTTTTCTTAATGGAGGTTTCTTAGGAACTGCCCAGGATTTTAAAACTCTGTTCATTTCTAGTCTTAAATCCCAGTGTAAACGCGCTGCATAATGTTCATGAACAACAAAAATAGGCATTTATATATACCCCAAAATCTTTTTATTAATCAATTCGTAAAAATCGAGTTTATCGTTTTTTCTCTTTAGATGACGTCTCATAGTTCCTTGTCTTGATTGTTTTTGATTTTTTTTAATCCAATCTCTGCAGGATTTTATTTCGGATTTAACATGAGTTCTTAAGCTTGCAGACCCTTTAATGTCTTTTCTTTTAACGATAGCAAGTAAAGTCTTGAATTCTGGAGTAAATTGCATATCTTCTGGAACTTTTTTCTTTAAAATATCTTTAAAATTCATTTTTTAGACCTCTTTTTCTTCATAACTGCAGAAATTTCATGACGATTGTCTCTTAATTCAGGAGGAATGTATTTTAATCCTAACTTTTCATAAACCTCTTTCTCTGTTTTGCCTGCAATTAATTTTTTCCCTTTGAATAAACCATATTCATTTAATTTTAATCCTTTTTTCATTGCAATCTGTCTGCATCTGATGTTATGATCTTTGCTTCCTGTAAAATACATCAAAGCAGCGCCGAATGATTTCTCGTCGACAACTCTTAAATCACAACCATAACCTTGTTTTAAAACAACAGAAGATTTTGTTATGCCTTTTGCTAACACTCTTTTAATATTAGGCATTGAAACAAAAGCATTCATTACTTTTTCTGGCTGAGAAGATGCAATAAGAATATCAATATCTCTGACTGTTTCTTTCCTTCTTCTAATAGAACCGGCTATTTCTATTTTTTTAACTGATTTTAACTTTTTCAAATACATAACAACCTTTTTTGCAACAGGCAGAACATTTTCTAATGATTTTCTTTTTGTAACAGATACTAAGCCTAAACCTTTAAGAATATCTGCTTCAGATCTTTTACCAAAACCTTCTAATTTACTAATCCTGCCTTTTTTTATAGCAGATTTAAGTTCTTTAAGTGATTTAATCTTTAGTTTTGTATAAAGCTTTTTAATTTTCTTAGGACCAATTCCAGGAATCTTCATAAACTCTTCAACACCTTTAGGAATGGATTTTTTAAGTTTAATATAATCTTTAATTTTGCCTGTTTTGATAAATTCTTCAATTTTCTTAGCAATCCCTTTACCAATACTAGGAATTTTGTCTAAACCTTTGATTCCTTCTTCTTTATAAATACTTTTTAGATCTTTAGACAAAGCCTGGATTGTTCTGACAGCTTTTCTATAGGCCTGAGGTTTCCACTGAACTCCTTTAATTTCAAGAATATCTGCTATTTCACTAAAAATTTGAGCAATTTTAGGATTAATCATGAAAACACACCTTTTTGACTAAGTAAGTCACAGTTTTATCTATATATAAACCTTGCTTAAAAAAAGCAAAATTTATAAAGTAGGGTATATAGAAAACACATATATGAGGTGATTCAATTGAAAAAACTGATTATATTAGCAAGCGTGTTAGCAATTCTATTACTGGTTGGATGTGTGCCACCAGAAGTTGTAGTGCCGTGCAATGCGCCATATGTGCAAATAGGTGATAGGTGTTGTATGGATTTGAATACTAATGGAATATGTGATTCAGATGAAGGTCCATTTAAACCAGGAGAAGTTCCTGGAACAGTGCTAATGAAACAATATGAAATGGCACTAGTTGCTTTAGGAGGATATTCTTATAAATATAAGGAAGATACATTTAAAGTCAGTGGAACTAATGTTAAAAAAGAGCTAGTAAGACAAACAAAAACACCAAGTGAAGCACCAGTAGGGCCAAAAAAGACAATGATGCCTTGGATAGATGTAATTTATTTTGATACAACAACAAAAAACGCGGCAGCATTTTGTGAAGGGCTAGATGATCGCGGCGAAAGAATATGCAGCGGATTTGGACTATGGGATATAGCAATTCCAGTAGATTATGATAAACACTACCAAAAAACACCAACTGATTGGTTAATGGAATTTATAGATATAGAACCAACAGAAGTAAAAGCAGATTATAGATATGAAGTATCTGGTCTAGAAGTAACAGGATTATTATTTGTTGAAGAAGGAAAAATAACAATTTTAGACATAGATCCAAACACAGGAGTAATCTGGAGAGTAACAGTAGATGAAGATGGATATGTAGAAGAATATCAATACGCAGATGTACAAACAGGAACAGGTCCAGCAATACATGAATTTAAAACAGAGCCAGAAAAACCAGTTTTATCTGAAACAGGAGATCAAGCAGTGCCAGAACCTGTTGCAGAATAAAATTATTTTTTATTTTTTTTATTTTAATTATTAAAAGCATAGGTGGGGTGTTAACTATTAAAAACAAAATAATATTATTTGGAATTCTAGTAAGTATTGCCTTTTTAATAGGCTGTTCTGCAGAAGAAACATGTAAAAAACCAATGACGCAAATCGGCGATAAATGCTGTGTTGACTTAGATGGAAATAATATTTGCGATACAGAAGAGACAGAAGTTATGATTGAAGAAGTTCCTGTAGAAAAACAAGTTATAAAAATAGAATCTCCTGTTATAGAGGAGCAAACAAAAATACAAGAAAAAACAGAAGAACCTCCTACAATAACTGCCCCAGTAGTTGCAGAAGAACCGGTAATAAAAATTGAATCACCAAAGTCAGAAACGTACCAATTCATAGAACAATATGAAACTAAAAATTTAGGATATCAATACGTATATAATACAGAATGGCATAAGGTAAAAGGAGAAAAAATTAAAATTGAATTAGGTATACCTAAAAAATATACTCCTGTAGAAATTAAAGGGAAAACATATCCTATTTTCCACGTAGATACAGTATATCTTGATAGAAACAAACAAGAAGCAATAGGATATTGTGAAAGAGATACAACATGCTTTTCTGAAGATATAATCGATGTTGCATTGCCATTGGAGTATAATGACTATAAAGACAAAACATCAGATGAATGGATGTATGAATATGCACCTAAAAAACCATATTTATTTGAAGAACGCAAATATTACATAAAAAGCCGATTAACAACAAGAGCAATGTATAAAACAGAAACAGGAGAAGTAAGGGTTTATTATGATCCACAAATAGGATTGGTGTTAAGAATAGAAACACAAATAGGAGACTACCCAATGCAAATAACAGAGTATATTGAACTAACTGCAGGAACAGTAAGAGATGTTGATGTGATTCATAGGAATAAAGATGAAATCCCGCCAGAAGAGGTTTTTTATTCAACTAGATCCTAACTTTTTTTATTTTTACTTCTTTTGCAGAAATAAATAAATATATAAATGAGAGTTGTTTTTATATAGAAATATGGGGAAAAACGAATTTGACAAAGAATTAGGCACTTATTTAACACGCAGGAAAAAAGCAGAGCTTCCTGATATGCTTAAATGGGTAAAAAACCTTATTCCAAAACCAACACCGCCCCCTGTTCAAGTGAGCATGCCTGTAGAAGTAGAGACATATGAAGAAAAAGTTTCTATTAAACCTGAATCAAAACAAGATATTGTTGAAGAATATTCTCCTGAGAAAAAAAATGTTCTTAATTTTATTCTTAATAAATTGAGTAAACTTGGCTGGTTTAAAAAAGCTCCAGTAAGCGCAGAAGAACAAGAAGCACAAATAAAAGACATTGTTGCAAAAGAAATGGTCCAAAAAGACCTTCGCCAAGTTTCTAAGATTGCTCTTATGGCTATTAAAAAACTGCCTGAAGAAGACATGAAAGAATTTAAAGAATCTTCTGAGTTTGATGCTCTTAAAAAAATTCTTAAAAAACATGATTTGATAAAATGAATCGACTGATTTTAGCTATTTTTTTATTATTTTTGATAATTTTTTTATCTTCTTGTCAGTGTGTTAAGAACGAACCTGTCTGCGGGGCAAATCAAAAAACATATTCTAATAAATGTGTTGCCGCAATTTCTGGGGTGGATTCTGTTCTTGGAGAATGCACTGTTCCTAGTGACTGTGGATGCTCAGCTCAAACTCTTAAGTAAGCCAAATTTAGACCCAGGATATTTCTTTTCTAAATTGTTTAGTGTTTTTCCTAGCTTAGTTTCTTTTATATTTCCTTTTAATTTTAATATTTTCTTTAGGATTATTATTTCTTCGTTTGAAATAGTTCTTAATAAGCTGATTTCTTTCTGTTTTTTGTATTCTTTTTTATTGAACATTGCTTCTAAGAATGCCTCTATTTCATCATCTAGATTTTTTGGTAATACTATTTTGTCATGTTTATTGTCTATTTTATTTTTTATATCTATTTTCAATGGAATGCTTTTAGAGATGCTGTTTAGAAAGTAGATTGTCAGTTCTGCTTTTAAGGAATTATCCTTTATTATTAGGATCTTGTCATTTGGACTGAATATCTTGTTTATGGTTAAGTCTTTTCTTATACGTTTTTCAATAGTTCTTAAGAAGCATTTGCTGCATAAATTACCTAAGTGTTTAAGGTCTGTATCTGCTGAATTCTGGCATTTTATGCATTTCATCCGTAGTAAAAGGGTTTAGTGCTTTAATTTAACCCCATTCCTCATTTTCTTTGCTGGTTTGTCATCCTTTTCTAGCTTCTGTATTGGCGGGAAAAGGATAACATGTTCATAACCTATATATTATAGTAGAGTATAGCACTATATATAAAAGTGTGGTGGTGGCGTTATACTTCACTACTTTAGAGTAGGTATAGACCGAAACCTTTATATATAAGTTATACTATATATTGTACTAAATAGGCTGGTGGTAGGGAATTTTACGATATTATACTTATAATCCAACGCCAACCAAGTTGGCGAGGATTATAACAAGTTATAATCTATCACCTCTTTTTCCTGCGCAGATCTTTCGGGATCTGTGCGGGTTTTATTATCATTATCTTGTGAAATTGAAGGCAATTTCCCAAGCTTTCAAAATGCTAACGCATTTTAAAATCACCTCTTTTTCCCTCGCAGACTCCTTCGGGGGTTTGCGCAGGGTTTATAATTGAGAATTACTTCTTACCTTTTTTAGAAAACCTTTTTGCTGGGAAAATGATTACTAGAATGAAGATTCCAATAAAAATACCTGTTACAAATGCGAATATTGAACTCTTATCAATGCTCCATGAAGGTGTTTTTGTTTTTGTAAAATAAATATCCAAGTTTGAAAACTCTAAAGCATATTCTGAAAATAGTAACGCGGCGTAGTGATCAATATTTTTTAGACTTTTTGCATATTCGTAATAAGAATATCCAATCATTGGAAAAACATCTTTTTTATACGATTTAAACAATGTAAATCTTACTATTTCTAATTTTAAATCAATATATTCCTGAACTCTTTGCTGAGAAACACCAACTGCACTTAGAATAACATCAATCTCTGCCTTAGCTTTAGCAGCTTTGAATAAACACATAATGTAATCTTCGTTATTCATTTCTTTATACGCATCATCCAACTCATTCCTTGTCTGCGATAAATCTGCTTTTAAAAAAGACTTAACATAATTATACCTCTCTTCTGCTTCAGAAATCTTACTTGTACAAGAATCTTTTAATTTTTTAGGATCGATATTAAATTTCTTACCTTCTAAACCAAAAAATTTAGCCCAAGCAACACCAGAATAATATCTTTCTTCTGCATAAGCTAAAATATTGGCAGCTTTTTTAGGATCTGCCTCGTTTTTTGCCTGCTCTAAAATATGTTTTGACTCTGATAATCTTTCTTTAACAGCCATAAACGCCTGCAAATCAGAAATAGTATCAATAGAATAATTACTAACCGCAGAATCTAATTTATTTATTTTTTCATTAATAACTTTAACAGCTTCATTAACCTCTTCTTTAGAATAATCCCGTAATTTAAAATATTCTCTCTTAAGCATCACATTAGATCTAAAACAAAACGAAGCAGAAGAATAAAAACCATCATTTTCAAAAGCATCTCTGCCTTTTTTAGTATATTCTAAAGCAGATTTTTCATTATTTGATGGAATTTTATCTTTTCTCAAAGTTACTAATAATTCTTTTATTTCATCATTTCTACTGCATAACTCCAATCCAACAGCCTTCATAGTATAAACATATTTTGGATCTAAAGTAATAGATTCATTTGATCTTATTACTGTAGTATTTGTAAAATACTCAAACGCATCATCTAAAGTAGCAACTTCAACAACAGTGATGTTTAAAGAATTACCTAATTCAACCAAATCAATCACTTTACCATCTGTCTTGAACTGCCTGCTTCCTTTAGGAATTAAAACCAAAGATAAATTCTTTTCAGCAGCACCTTTAATCTTATAATCAAGACCGCCTACCAAACCTATTATTCCGCCAGAATTAATAGTTCCAGTAATAGCAATATCCCGCCTTATAGAAAATCCTTTAATTAATGCTGCTGCTAATACCGCACTTGCAGCTCCTGCACTAGGACCTCCTACAATACCCGGCATTGCAGAAATTGTGAAAAAGAAATCTTTATCAGAACAATCCATATCAAACTCAGAACAAGCTATTTGCTGGGCAAAACGCATACTAACCTGAGTAGCTATCTTAGTTAAAGGAAAAGTTTCTAAAAAAACCCTTTCTTTACCTGGTTTTAATTCTAAGTGTAAATCAACAATAACACCATGCTTTCCTCCAGATTCTGTCAGAGCTAACAGCTTAATAGAGTCTTTTTCTGCCAAAACACACGGAATAAGCAGTAATAGTAATATGATTAGTACACTCTTTTTCATACATTATGAGATTAAAGAAATACTATATATAGTTTATTGTTTTTTAGGTGTCTTAGAACTATTTTTTACATCTTTTTTGATTAGTCTAACAATTTCAGGAAATTTAGATATGTTAAAATGTCCATTCTTACTTTTATAAATAATAATTTTCGCTTTTTTTAATTTTTTTCTAAATTTCTCTGCATGTTTAACTGGAACTACATCATCATCTTTAGAAAACATCAAATAAAGATTTTTTGAGTTTTTTTCAAGCAAAGACAAATTCGATTTAATCTTGAATCCACCCCATAAATCTTCTCTTGGTAAGGTATTATCATACGGCGGGCAAACTAAATAAGTTGATAATATTTTCTTAGGAAACTTATTTTCAGATAAGTACTTTGCAAAAAAGATTCCACCTAAAGATTCTCCGATTAAAATTATATTGTTTTTTAATTTAGGGAAATATCTTTCAAAATGAATTTTCCACTCTTCATACTTAGCATTATCCTTTAAAGGCATTCTCGGTTGGATAATCTCGAAATCTTTGCCAAGCTGTTTGTCAAGATAATCTTCTTTCCAAGTTATTTTTTTCTCAAGTCTTATTTTTCGAGTTTTTAAATAGTGTAAATAATCTTTTTTATTTTTAAAAGTCATCCCTCCGTGGATTACAAATATCTGTGTTTTTTGTTTCATAACTAAAGAATCAGTATAATTACTATATATAGTTTATTGTTTTTTAGAAGGTTCTAT
>DAOVMP010000142.1 GCA_030630695.1 Candidatus Woesearchaeota archaeon | reverse complement strand
TCAGATAAGTCTGAATCTAGTTCTGCATTAATAACAGCAACATCTGCTGTTATATCATCGATGTTTAAGCTATCTGTAGTTGATGGCGCAGTAGCACATCCTACTATTACTAAACCAAGTATAATCAGAGCAAGTACGATTGTTATTCGTTTCATTTTAGTTTACCTCTATTCTGCATTTATTTAAGCTTTATGCTTATTCTGCAGTTTCTTGCTCTTCGTTAGCTTCTTGTTCAGTTTCTTCTGCTGCTTCTGCTGCTTCTTGTTCAGCTTCTGCAGCTTCTTCTGCAGCTTCTTCTGCTTCTGTTTCAGGTTCTAGTCCTTCTTGAACTTGTGCTCCTTGGTTTGCTTTTCGGATTTTACGAACAACGTCTTTTAACAACATGTGAGCTTCTTTAACTCTTTTATGAGCCGCTCTGGTGTTAACAGTTGCTTCGTTTGCATTACCTTCTCCGAATTTTTGCATTGCAATTGCATGAGCATCTTTTCCTTCTTGGATTTTGTTAGAAAACTGTTGCATCATTGCTTCGATTGGGGTTGTATCATACCCTTTCTCTTTTAATTGCGCAACAAATCTATCCAGCTTAATTTCTAGTTTTTCTATTTTAACTAGTGTTCCGCCGATTTTTCCAGATGCTTCTCGAGCAGCTTTTTCTTTGATTTCTTTGTGTGCTTTTCTCCAGGATTCTCTAACCATTTTTGCAGATTCTTTGATTTCTTCTGCACTTGCTGCTTCAGTTGTTTGTTCAACTGTTTCTCTTACACTTGCCATGTCTTGCATTCTGTCTTCTAATTGCTTGATTGCTGTTGCTTTTTCTTCTTCAGAAAGACTTGTAGATTGTTCAATTCTTTCTCTTGTTTTTTCAAGCAATCCTAGAGCTCTGTCAGATGCGCTTAATAGGAATTTTTGTGAGTTTTCTCTTGCATTTCTTCTTTCTTCTGTGCAAGTTACATCACTTCTTCCTTGGCATGCTTTTAATTTCGCTTTTATTTGATTTAGCTCTCCTCTTGCTTCTCTATACCTATTGATTGCTTCTGTTCTTTTTTGTACTGCGTTTGCAACTACTTCTCTCATTTCAGCTTTGTTTTCCTGAAATTTTCTTAGAAGTTCTTGTCTTTTTTCTGCAACATTTATCCTTTGTCTTGTTCTTTGTGCCAGTGCACTATCTCTATTTTCTCTTAATTGATCTCTTTGTTGCTCTACTTGTGCAACAAAGTCTTCTCTATCTCCTCCAATTGCGTATTTTATTGGTGTTGGAGTATCTGTTCCTTGACTCTCACTATCTTGTTCTGCAAATGCAGCAGGTACTAGGCTCACCAAAAAAATAGCCATTATTAACAAACTAAATAATTTTTTCATTTTTTTGTCCTCCAAAAATCTTTTTTAATCATTTTCAAAGGTAAATAAGTGAGTTTTATTTATATAGTTACTTTTGAAAAAACTCAAAAGGGGCATTTTTAAGCCGTTTAAAACTTTATAGGGCTTGTTTTAACCCCCTTTTACTTTACCAAAAGTTTATATAGTTCGAGCCTTTTAAATAAGCCATATGCTTAGAAAACTCATTTTTGGTCTGTTTTTCATGATTTTGCTTAGTTCTTTAGTTTGTGCTGCTCAAATTCAAGGTCAGGTTTATGATCTTGAGCTTAATGTTTTGAATAATGTTAAGGTTGAAATAGATACTGTTCCTAAGCAGATTTTAGTGGTTAAAGATGGTTCTTATGCTTTTGATTTAGATCCTGGCACATATACAATTACTGCCACCTTTTTGCCAGATGATCTTAAGATCACAGAGTATGTAACTATCAAAGATCAAGGCACTTATAATTTAGACCTAATTCTGTTTCCTAATTTAGATCCAGAAACTGAGATTTTAGATGAAATTTCTGAGATTGACTTAACAGAGACTTTTATTGAAGAAAATGTTAATACCTTGGGCAGATTAGTTACTGCAATTGTTTTACTTGGGTTAGTTATAGCAGTCGTTATAATCTGGTTTAAATTCAAGAAAAAAACAGAAGAGATTAAAAAAGATGTTAAAAAACAAGTTGCAAAAGTAAGCAAGCCAGCAGTTCCTGATGATTTAAAAGAATTAGTTGCTTTCATAAAACACGAAGGCGGAAGAACAACTCAGAAGGAAATTAGAAGACAATTTCCTCAGTCAGAAGCAAAGATTTCTTTAATGATTGCAGAACTAGAAGATAAAGGGATTATTAAGAAAATAAAAAAAGGTCGGGGCAATATTATTGTTTTTAAGTAAATTATTTCTTACAATAAAAAAGAGTAAAAGTATCATGTGTTAAAACATTTTGTATATCTTTAAAGCCATTTTCTTTAAGTAAATTAGATGTTTTTTCAATAGTTAACGGATAATCTTGTTTTTCTTCTTTTTCAAAGTTTTCCTTTGCAAATTCTTCAGAAGCTCCTCTTTCTAAAGCCAATTTCCACCGATATTTAAGAAATTTTTCTTGAGTTTTCTTATCGTTGTAATAGATTAAATCTCCCCAAATAAATATCCCGCCAGGTTTTAGCCAAGTTTTTACTTTTTTAATTAGTTCTTTTTT
>DAOVMP010000097.1 GCA_030630695.1 Candidatus Woesearchaeota archaeon | reverse complement strand
ATGCAGATATAAGAAAATGGATTTCAGAAGAAGTAAGAAAAACAAAAACAAGAGCAAAAGTAAAGCATCAAGACTGGATAGGTGTTAAAAAAGAGGGTGCCGCCCAAATAATGTTAGTTGGAGCTCCAAACATAGGCAAAAGTTCATTACTAAACGCATTGTCAGATATTCAAATAAAAATAGCAAATTATGCTTTTACTACTTTAAAACCAATATCTTCTATAATAAAGTATGATGGAATAGAGGTTCAACTAGTTGAAATTCCTGGATTAATAGAAGGCGCGCATGAAGATAAAGGGGGCGGGAAAAGACTTTTAGGCATAATTAGAGGGGCTGATGGAATAATACTGATGCATGATTTAAGCAGAAGTTCAGATGAAATAGGAATGATATTGAATGAATTAAAAAAATCAGGCATAAAAAAACCTTTTGCAATTGCTGCTAATAAAATAGATTTAGGAACAGAAAACTTAGAAAGATTAAAAAAAGAATTTCCTGATGAAAAAATAATTCCTATTTCGGTAACACAAAAAATCAATTTAGATGTATTACGTAAAGAAATTTGGAAATTAACAAATCTAATTAAAGTATATACACAAAAAACAGGACCGCCTATTGCCTTAAAAAAAGCATCAACTGTAAAAGATTTAGCTGAAAAAATCCATAAAGATTTTGTAAGACAGTTTAAATATGCGTTGCTTACTGGTCCAAGCGCAAAATTTCCTAAACAAAGAACAGGATTAAATCATATTTTAGAAGATGGTGATTTAGTAGTATTCAAAACAAAAGATTAAGAAAATTTATTCCCAAATCACTTTAACATCATCAACTCTTTCATAAGGATATATTTCTACTTCAGAAATTCTTTTGCCAGCTTTAAATTCCAATATTCCCTGCCATGCAATCATTGCTGCTTGATCCCCTGCATATTCAAGAGGAACAGAATAAAATTTAGCATTTCGATCAGAACACATTTTTTCTAACATTTGAATTAATCTTTTATTCGCTCCAACACCGCCAATTAAAATCAATTCATCTTTCTCACAATGCGCCATTGCTCTTTCAGAAACTTCTGCAAGCATGGAAAAACAGGTTTCTTGCATTGAAAAACATAAGTCTTCTTTAGAATTGCCAGAATCTAATAACTGTTTTGTTTTTGTAACTAAGCCGGCAAAACTTACATCCATTCCTTTGACAGTGTAAGGTAGTTCAATGTATTTTCCTTTCTTAGCAAGTTTTTCAATCAAAGGACCTGCAGGAAATCCTAATCCCGCTTCTCTGCCAAATTTATCTAAAGCGTTTCCTAATCCAATATCTAAAGTTTCTCCAAATATGCGAAACTTTCCACCAGCTAATGCAATCACTTGTGTATTTACTCCAGATACATAAAGGTAAACAGGATCTTTAGCAGAAGTAACTAATGTGCCAATGGTTAAGTGAGCAATGCAGTGATTAACTCCAATAATATCTGTTTTATTTTCTTCTGATAATTTTTTAGCAAAATCTTTCCCAACAATTAAAGCAGGACTAAGTCCCGGTCCATGTGAATAAGATATTAAGTTAATATCTTCTATTTTTGTTCCTGCCTTTTCCAAAGCACGATTCAACACACTATCACAAACTTTTCGATGATGTTCTGCAACTTCATGAGGTATCATTCCGCCATCTTTAACAGAAAACATATCTATTTCATTAGAAAGAATCTTTCCATTAAAGTCTACAACAGATATTCCAAATGTGTGTGCAGTGCTTTCTATTCCCAGGCAGTTCATTTTATTTTCAGCAATATTGCTTCTTTTGTTTTTGGTTGAAGTTCTAATCTTCGAATTTCTTCAGGCAATAGCCATGCTACTTCCTGCACTTCTTTTTCAAAATCTATATGGCTTGTTTCTTGTTTTGCGTTTACTAATCTTGCATCAAAAAACATGAGTAGTGTCTGACGGTATTTATCAACATCCGGCGCGTAAAAAAAATCTTCATGCAGGTAATATGGCACTTTATTAGTTGCTTTAATTTGATATCCTGTTTCTTCGAAAACTTCTCTAACTAGACCGTCTAATACTTTTTCTCCTAGGTTGATACCCCCGCCAGGCAATTCCCAGCGGCCATGTTGTTTGGCTCTCATTAATAATACTTGATCATCTCTCTTAACAAGAGCATAAGCAGAAGGCCTCCAAGAAAAACTTCTATCTAAGGGCAATTCATATTCAACATCGTTCCAATCTTTGAATTTCATATTAAGCCATACAGATTGGCCATTTATAAAGATTCTTACATTTTCAAGAGAAAAATTTATAAGTATGAAGGTAAAACTATACTCGGGGTGATATATAATGAAAAGAATTTTCTTTGCAATCGCTGTTCTATTGTTATTAGCTGCTTGTGCAGCTCAGCAACCAACAGCGCCAGCCGCGCCAACAGCGCCAGCAGAAGTACCTTCTGAACCATCAGTTATGGAAACAGATACTTATGTTCCAGAAGAGCCAGAAACAATAGAAGAAACAATGCCTGAAGAAAGAACAAGATTAGCAGCATATCAATCTCCTGATTTAGTAAAAGCATTTGAAACAGGTATGCAAAAATGTTCTTACTTATTGGACGGTATAATGTATACTGCGTGGATTTTAGAAGAAGACAGATTTAGATTTGAAAAAGCAATTTCCGGGCAAAGGGTTAGTGCAATCTATGATGGAGATATAGTTCATTCTTGGGATGACAGAACCAAACAAGGTGTAAGATTAAAAATAAGCGAACTGTCAGACCAAAAAGATGAAAGAATTGCAGGAATTGATATTCCAATGTCTCCTGAAGCAATTAAAACAGATAAAGCTGAAAGAGTTGTCTGTGTTGCATCAACTGCAATTGGAGAAACAATCTTAGACGTTCCAGGAAATGTAGATTTCGTAGATGTTGGAGATCTATTAACAACTGAAGAATAAAAAAATTAAATTTTTTTTCTTATTTTAATTTTTCTAGTATTTTTTTCTAACAACTATAAACACATATTCCTTCTCTGCAAGATAATTGTGCAGAACAAGAAGGCATATTAAGTTCTGAATAACTTCCAGTAAGTTTTTCAAATGAACAGTCTTCATCACTCTCACAAAGTATTCGTTTCATTTGATCATCTTCTTTGTATTTTACTGCAGTGTATTTATCTTCACTACTAAGACATTTGTATTCGCATTTTAATGTTTCTTTATTCCATTTCCATGAACCCATACAAGCAAGTATTGTAGGAACATCTTTCATTACATTTTCACAGCAAGCATCTTCCAGTCCAGGAGTTACTGTCCCGCAGCCACCAATGATTTGTTTTTCATCGCGAACAGATTCATCAAGAACTTCAACAAAAGTTTGACTT
>DAOVMP010000143.1 GCA_030630695.1 Candidatus Woesearchaeota archaeon | reverse complement strand
TTTTCAACACCAATACCGCCTGACTCTTTTCTAACCGTAATGGTCGCCCCAGCTTCTTTTCCGTGCTTATGAGCTAAAACAATACCCTCAAAGACCTGAATCCTCTCTTTTTCTTCTCCTTTGATATTTTTTTCTCTTATCTTTTCGTAGACCTTGATAACATCGCCCGGCTGAACTTTGACAACATTGTCTGTCTTTTCATCTTTTTCTTTCATAAATAAATTATTAATTGCAAGTATATAAAATACTAAACAAAAAAAGGCTCTATGTCAACCCCTTCAAATGACTCATGTGTTTATTTTCTATTTTTAAAATATAAATCTTTTGCTACTTCTAACTCATCTTTTGTATTAACTCCCATAAGCTCAAAACCGTCATTGACTATTAATGAATTTACTTTAATACCCTGTTGATGAGCCAAATCAACTAAGTCTGTTAAATAATACTCATTTTGATGATTATAATTTTTTATTTTATTTAAATTTTCCCAAAGCCAGCTATCATCAACACAATAAATAGCTGGGTTAACCTCTGTTATATTTCTTTCCTGTTCTGTTGTGTCTTTAAATTCTACTATCTTGATAATTTCATTATCTTTGTCTCTTATAATCCTCCCGAAATGATAATAAACATTATGCATATCATCAAAATCAGGAAGTTTTAAAGTCACCATTGCTAAAACTGAACTATTTTCTTTATGTAAATCAATAATGCCCTGGATTGTTTTTGGTGAAATAAACGGCACATCACCATATAAAATTAAATGGCTGTCATATTTGCCTTTTAAACTCTCTTCGCATTGCTGAACAGCATGTCCTGTTCCTAATTGTTCTTTTTGCCATATAAAATTATATTTATCCCCACTACCTTGTTTAAGGTGTGGGGATTTATTACCTAATCTGTCAATGACCTTTTCTCCCTGAAACCCAATAACAATTGAAACAGAGTTTGAATACTCTGTTTGCTTTATGCTTTTTAATAAATTTTCTATAAGCGTTTCTCCATCTAACTGTATTAAAACCTTTGGCAATGGTTTTCCCATTCTCGTTCCTTTTCCAGCAGCTAAAATCATGAGGCTTATATCTTTCATAGTTTCATTCAATCATTATTTAATCATTTATATCTGTAACTAAAAATGCTTTTGCTGTTTCTTCATCAATTAAGCCCTCTTTAAACATTGCCTCCAATGATTGTTTCATTGTCATCATCCCTTGATTTGCACTTGTCTGCATTACTGTTTTTAATTGAGGTATTTTATTCTCTCTAATGATATTTGATACAGCCGGAGTATTAACTAATATTTCTCTGGCAGCAATTAAACCACCTCCTTTTCTTGGTACAAGTTGCTGTGCAATAACAGCGTTTAAAGCCATTGAAAACTGCAGTCTTACCTGCTCCTGCTGATGCGAAGGAAATACGTCTACTACTCTATCAATAACCTGTGATGCATTTGGCGTATGCAGTGTTGCTAAAACCAAATGCCCTGTTTCTGCCAATGTAAGGGTTAAAGCTATTGTCTCTAAATCTCTCATCTCGCCGACCATAATTACATCAGGGTCTTGCCTTAATACATGTTTTAATCCTTCTGCAAAACTATTCATATCTGAACCCAATTGTCTTTGGACAACAATACTTTTTGCTTTTGGAAACAGAAATTCAATTGGATCTTCTAATGTTATTATAACAAGACTCCTATTTTGATTAATATGATTTATCATTGCAGCCAAACTTGTTGATTTACCGCATCCTGTTGGTCCTGTTACCAAAATTAATCCATGCTTTTCCATAATCATCTTTTCAACTGTTTCACCTAAACTGATTTGTTCTAATGTTGGAATTTCTTTGCTTATTATACGTGCAACTAATCCTATATTATCCTTTTCCCAAAATAAATTCACTCTAAATCTACCAAGTTTATCAATATCATAAGAAAAATCTAGTTCTTTTTCATCCTGAATTTTCTTTTTTTGGGAAACATTTAATATGCCGTCAATCATTCTTTTTGCTTCTGAATTTGTTACAATTGGAAATCCGTCAATACGCTTAATTTTATCAAATACTCTAATAATGGGCTTATGCCCGACAACTAAATGTATATCTGATGCGCCTTCTTTTACCGCAATTTTTAATAAATTGTTTAACTCCATAAAATTATTTTTGTTATTTATGAATATATTTTAACATTATAATAGATGGTTTACAATTCGCAAGAGCCAAAAAGTTAAAGAAATAATAATGGGTATATATTCATAACTAATAAACTTACAAACTTAAATCGGTTCTTTAATTCTTATATTCATAGATTCTTAAGTTTTCTTCTTATCTATTAAAAATTTAACAATAGATACAGTAGACCTATGTTTTTTTAATGGATATTAATCCTGAATTTTAATCATAGGGATTATTATTGAAAAAATCGGATTTTCCATGATTTTCTAATTTTTTGTAAAAAATTTTGACTTTTCGCCTTATTTACCTACTTATCAGGCAAAAAAGGAAATTTTGTTAATAATATGTTTAAAAACTGTTGAAAATATTAATATTTTTTGAAAAACCTTA
>DAOVMP010000023.1 GCA_030630695.1 Candidatus Woesearchaeota archaeon | reverse complement strand
ATTCTTTTCTATATAGAAAATAAATAACAAAAAAGAGAAGGGAATTAAAATCCCCTTCTCGATAGACCGCGTTCTTGTACTGAATCACTTGCCGCCGAGTTGCTTCGCGATCTTCTCCAGGCGCGCCGTCTGAAAGTCTTCGAACGATTGCATCATCGCAAGGAAGTCCTTCAGCACGGTCTCTGGAGGCACCTCGATGGCCTTCACCGCGAGGTAGATGTCTTCAAGGGCCTTGTTCATTTCCTTGACATCAACCATGGCCTTGCTCATGCTGTCGAGCCGGATGTTCAGAACTTTGACCTCGGCAATCAATTTGGCCTTCATTTCTTCAAGACCGTCCTTGATTGCCTTCTTGTTCTCGGCCACTGCCTCGTTCAAGCCGTCGAGCTGAGTGTTCAGCATTTTGAACTCGGCAACCAGTTCTGTCGGCAGAGGCCAGGAGGTCGACTGCTGCTGTTGGGGAACCGGTATGGTTCCGCAGCCGACGAGAACAAACGCCACCATGATGAGTAAGGATCCGGTGATGAGCGATTTCATGATTCCCTCCTGAAAAACTGAAACTTCACTTCAGGGTTTGGATTCGGAGTATCCCCTTCCCTTTTTCATTTCCTGATCTTGAGCATCCCGCTCTTCCTTTTTTTGTTTGCCCGTCGTTTTTCCTTTCTCTGACTCTTAGGTATTTGCGTTGTCGGATCCCACTTGTCCCGAGGTTCTTCTACTGAGTTATTGTTCCCCCCGCGTTTTTTCTTAGACATTTTTTACGTTCCTCATCGTAAGTTTAGTTTGCTTCCTTTCCTCCTCTACGCCTCACGCCTCTTCCCCCTTTGTTTTGTTTGAGTTTTACCTCCTTTCTTAGAAACAGGTCAGGAGTATGGCAATTCCGCCCCAAAATCCTACAAAGAGTATGAGGAGGATCCACCAGATACATCCTGCACGTTTTTGATTTGCGCTTTTTTCCCCCATCTCTTCTCCTTTCTCCTCTCGAAAAAATGGGCTCAGGGATTGCAATGATTCCGAATCAAATACAATCCCTAGAGCCGTGAAAGAGAGGGGACCTCTTTGCCGACTTATGAAGAAGAATCAAGGATTTTTTTATGGAAATATTCCATCGTCTATGCCGAGGAAAAGTTTCCTGTAGATAAGTATTGCCATCATTACAAAAATAAGCAGTACAACAAAAACCAGGAGAATTTTTTCTTTCTTTTTAGTCATCATTCCCCCTTTCCTTTGTGTTTCCGTGGTTTTTCGACGATATACATAATACGCTTTTCGCGTTTATTTTTTCGTCTAGAGGGGTGAGAAGAAGAACCGACTTTCTTTTTCCGCGGTTTTATAGAGATCCATGTCTCCTCTCTATCATGCAGTACTGGGAAAGCCGGTCTTCTTCTTATTCGAAGGATGTTTTGGCCGCAGTCCACTCCTGGAAGGCATAGGAGTTGGCGCCTGGACTGGGTGTAAGAGGAATGTGTTGTCGCACAGAGGTTTTTTTTGCGGGGAACCGGCCGCGGTTATTTTGTGAGCTGGTAAAAGAGACAAAATGCGCACATTGTGAAAAAGAAACATGCTGTAACAAAAGCAGTTATCTTTGCACAGAACGATATTGAAGCCAGATGTATTTCTATTTTTTTCAGGACTTCCAATTTCTCCTCTTCCATCTTTCTCCCCTTTCTTTGATTTCGGTTCGTGTTTCCCAAATCTATGCATAATACGCTTTTCGCGTTTGTTTTCAGAGTTAGGAAGATCCAGCCCCGCATAGGAAGTCTTTGCAGGGCTAGAGTCTTCGGCCAGGGAATAAAACCCTTTGCTACAAGGGTTCGAGACAGTATTCCTTTTCCTCTTTTTATTCGATCCCCAGATGTTTCATGATTTTTTCCTGGTTTTTTCGGAGGAAGTAAAGTTTGATACTTAGCCCAAGACATTGGCATCCTGTAGCAAAAATGATGAGAAGACCCGTCAAACAAACCATTAAATGTATACTCATTTTTCTTCTCCCTTTCTTTTTTCTTTGGGTTTTGTTTCTCTCCTCTCTATTACATTAACCGATTTCTCGGGTTGTTTTCAGATTTAATACGAAGACCTTGGCTCTGCACAGAGCAGATCGTATACAGAGCCATAGGTCTTCTGCTTAGGGTGCCTGGCCGCGGTTATTTTTTTTCAGTTTCCTTTCCGATCCCAAGTTGCTCGTCGAATTCTTTGAGGCGGATGCTTGAAAGGACGAACCCGATGTGTTTGAGTTCTGGCGGAACGGTTTGGTGTGCAATGATTTTTCCGCCAATGCGAGGGCAGATTTTGCTTGGTAATTCCCCAGGTATTTGTAGTTCTTTGTCCAACGCGATGTATTCCTTGACCTCCCCTTTTTCTAGTACGTAAAGGTGAAGGACATCATTGGTGGTTTTTTCCGATTGTAAGTTATCCCTGTTTTTATATATTAGATATGCAAATATTCCGATCATAGTTAAAGCCAATATGGCGACCATAACACAGGCAAAACGATTATTTGACATTTTCTCCCCCTTCCTTTACTTCTTTTTTGTTTCCCAACTTTATACATAATACGCTTTTCGCGTTTGTTTTCAGA
The DNA here is from genome assembly GCA_030630695.1 of Candidatus Woesearchaeota archaeon. GTDB lineage: Archaea > Nanobdellota > Nanobdellia > Woesearchaeales > ARS49 > WJKI01. The sequence goes on along the minus strand of DAOVMP010000023.1, from coordinate 4,164 downwards.
GTTAGGAAGACCTTGGCTCTGCACAGAGCAAATCGTATACAGAGCCATAGGTCTTCTGCCTGGGACTGAGGGCCGAGAGGGTTATTTTTTTTCCCGTATTTCTTTCAGGAGTTCTTCATATTTACTTTGAATCTGTTTTTTGATATCCCTGATTTCAATAATAATTATAAAAATAATTAGCATTGTTTGCATAGCAGTAGAGCGCAGGATATGTCCTGTGATGATTTCAGTATTACGAAATATAAGAACATCGAATATTATCGCAACCAAGAGAAGAAGTGTAATAATATGGTGAAGTTTCATCTTTCTCTCCCTTCCGTGTTTTTCCGTCGAGAATCGTTGAATTTCCCATGCAGCGCGCATAGGAAAATCTATTTAGAACTCTATGTTTTTCCAAGGTTTTCCACGAGAAAACCATGGTTTGTTTTTCACAAAGGTTAGGTTTTGTTAGAAGATTGTAATTCATCAGACAAGATTAATTGTGTAAACAATTATCCTGAATTTCTGAAACCGTATCTCCCACCTTTAGCCTTAGCTAAAAAACAATTAATCCATTCTGGATTGTTGTTATGTTGTGTTTTCGTTTTAAGTTTTGTAATAATAGAATACAAATAGAATGTTCATCCCTTATAAAGCTTCGCTTTATTTAACTACTGCTTAGAGACATCAACTTACATGTATCTCTATGATGTCGCCGTCTAAAAGCTCTTTGTTTAGTTTTAGAAATATCTGGCCTGGAAACTTTGCTCCTGGGCCCCAGATTTTGGCATATCGAAATTTCTTGACAAAATCACGGTGTATGCGATGGCATATATCTTTTATTTTGGTTCCGCGGGTTACTATCATTGGTTCATCTAAATCTGGTTTTTTATTAACTTCTTTCATAAACACTCGTATAAAATTTAGTTTTTGAAAGATGTCTTCTTTTAGTTCTGGTATGTTTTCTCCTTTTTCAGCACTTACGACTAAGTCTGGTTTGATTTCTTTGATTAATTTCTCTCTTTTAACTTTGCTCACAGCATCGATTTTAGTTATTAAAGTTATGGCAGGAATATAAACGCGGTTTCCCATCACAACATCGATTAACATGTCTATATCTATTGAACTACGAATCACGACATCTGCATTATTTAGTTTCATTTCTTTTAAGATATCCTGTATTGTTTTGCGGGCAATTTTTAATTTAACAGTGCTTCCAATGCTTAGTCCGCCTTTTGCTTTCTTTTTAATCTTAACATCTGGTTTCTGCTGATTGATTCGAATTCCTGCATCGTGTATTTCTTTTAATATTGCAGAGTAATGTTCGGGATACTTAGAGTCAATTAAAACTAGAATTAAATCAGAATTGCGAACTATTGATAATATCTCTTTTCCGCGGCCTTTTCCTCTTGCAGCTCCTTTGATTATTCCTGGAATATCTAATACTTGTATTTTTGCAAAGTTATGTTCTAATAATCCAGGAACAACATCAAGAGTGGTAAATTCGTATGATCCTATTTTAGATTTAGCTTTTGTTATTGCATTAAGTAAAGTGCTTTTACCTACAGATGGAAACCCAAGTAAAACTACTGTTGCATCGCCGGATTTTTTAACTGAAAAACCTTTTCCTTTTTTCTTAACACTTTCTTTCTCGAGTTTATCACGTAACTTAGCTATTCGAGCTTTAACAACACCAAAATGATGTTCAGTAGCCTTGTTGTATTTAGTTTTTGTAAGTTCGTTTTCCAAGTCTTGTATTTTATCTTTAGTTCCCATGATTATTCTATCGAGTCCAAACCTTTAAAAACATTATGCTTTTTTATCAAGATATGGAATGGCTGGATTTGTTTCATTCAATAACAAATAAAATAGCAGTCACAGTTCTGATAATATTAGTTGGTTTTATTATAGGAAGAATCATTGGCAGACTGATATTAAGGATTCTTAACGAGTTTGAAATTGATAAATTAGTCAAAAAAGGAAATTCCTCAATTGCATTAAGCATTTCTCAAGTAATTGAATATATTATATACGCTATAACTATCTGCATAGCATTGGATAGTTTAGGAATTTTAGCATATGTATTAATCGCAGTGGTTTCAGTTATACTATTAGTATTAGTTGTTTCGGCACTTTTAGGTTTTAAGGATTTTGTTCCTAATTTTTTATGCGGTTTATGGTTAAGAAGAAAACAGATAATAAAAAAAGATAATTATGTTAATTTAGGCGATATACGGGGAAAAGTGATTAAGAGAGGATTGTTAGGAGTTAAGGTCAAAACTAAATCAGAGGATATAATTTCTATTCCTAATTTAGCAGTTTTAAAGAAAAAGTGGAAATAGTTATACAACTTCTAAAACACTTACAACATTGAATAATTGTGTTCGTGTGTCTGCTTGCATGTTTGTGTCGCTGCTGATTTCTTCTAATTCATGCAGAGCACGGCTAACTTTAATTTTATGCTCTTCTTTTTGATTAAGAACGCCGATTGTTTTCTCTAATTTAGCTCGAACATTCTTTGGCACAGAGCCGTCTTCAAGTATTTCTTGTATTAATTCAATTGCATTTTTGATATTCATTGTTTCAAACTCCGTTTGGAACCTTGAAAATTTCAACTATTCTTATATAATTTGAAATTTTCATTGTTTTGTTTCCATCTTGCCAAGAACTTCTTCTTGTAATTTCTTAGCATTTTCTTGTATGTTTTTTTCTTGTTTTTCAATATTTTTAATTCTTAAATTGATTATTTCTTTTTTTTGTTCTAAGTCTTTTTTAAGAGTTGCTTTATCAGATAAAACCATTAGGTTGCCAACAATTTTGTATGCTTTTTCTGTTTTTTCAGATTCTGTAATTGCAGATTCGATTTCAAATAATTGTGTCTGAAACTGTTGTTTTTGCATTGCAAATTGCTGCAGTTGCTGTTCAAATAATTGTAGTTTTCCTATTTTCTCTTGTGCTTTTGCATCCATTTTTATCTCGCTTTCACTTTTGTTATTTTGCTTCTTGATTTGTATATGATTTTGCTTCCGCAGTATGGGCATCTTATTCTTTTTCCCATTAATTCCTTGCTTATTTTTTTCCCGCAATGAAAACAGGTATATTTTACCATTTTATTCTTGTTTTACCTCTTCTTTTTCAGAAACTTCTTCTTTAACAGCTTCAAATTGTTTAACTTTCCGACCCACGGTATAAGCTCTTCCTGTGAATTTGCTGTCGCATTTTTTGCATTCATAAATTCCATAAGCTATTCTTTTTGCTTTTGGTTTAGAACAGTAAGGACAAAGCTGAGCTTTTTTTTGTTCTTTTTCTATAGAAGCAAATCTATGTTTTGTTGTTGCTCCGTATCTTGCTCCAAATCGTTTCGCTGGCCCCAAACCTTTATCTTTTGCCATAGCACTATAATTAAGGTGGTTTATTTAAAAAGGTTTCGCAACCAAACTTTTATATATAGACTTAGCACTTGCTTGTTCTATGGCATTGACAGCACATCAAAGGTTTGAATTGAAGAAGTTTGTCAAGGAATTAGGTAGTTATAAGGCTGCGCATACAGAATTTGTGACTGTTTATATTCCTGAAGGTTATGATATGTTTAAGATTATTAATCATTTAGCTCAGGAGCAGGGAACAGCGTCAAATATTAAGTCTGCTTCTACAAGAAATAATGTTATTGATGCTTTGGAAAGAATGATTCAGCATCTAAAGCTTTTCAAGAAAACTCCATTACACGGCCTGGCTGTTTTCTCAGGTAATATTTTGTCTAGAGAAGGTAAATCAGATGTTAAGGTGTGGTCTATTGAGCCTCCTGTTCCTTTGAACACAAGAATTTACAAGTGTGATAAAACTTTTGAATTGCAATTGTTAAGAGACATGATTGATATCAAAGAAATGTACGGTTTGGTTGTTATGGATGCTCGAGATGCCAGTTTGGCTTTGTTAAAAGGTAAAAGAATTGTTCCGTTACTAAAAACTCATTCTCATGTTCCTGGTAAAATGAAAGCAGGCGGTCAATCTTCCCACAGATTTCAAGCTAATAGGGATTTGGCTGTTAAAGATCATTTGAAAAAGGTTGCAGATTATATGAAAGAACAATTTTTGACAAGAGAAGGACTAAAAGGAATTTTAGTTGGCGGACCAGGACCGAATAAATATGAATTAGTTGAAGGAAATTTTATCACCGGGGATGTT
>DAOVMP010000114.1 GCA_030630695.1 Candidatus Woesearchaeota archaeon | reverse complement strand
CAGTAAATCAGCAGCAATTGCAGAGTATTCCCAGACAGGACAATCAATATCTAAGATTAAATCCCAACCTTTTCTCAACTCATCCATGTCTTTCCTGGATAGAGTGGGATTTAACTGCAGAGGATTAACCCATAACTCTTCTGAGCAATGAAAAGAAGTTGCGCCTTTTTTAGCAAACTCAAGAACATCTTTAGGGTATTTTAGGGCATCTGGCCTTTTACCAAAACCTTTATCCCCGAATAAAATAGCAATCTCTTTATCATCAGCAGCCTGTATAATAGCAGTACAGACGTCTTTTCTTTTGTAAAACTTCAACAAAGTGCTGAGATGGATTGCCATATTGCCCCCAAATAAATGAATAATAGGGTAGTATATATTTGTTGCGATGGTGGTTGACCAGTGGGTTAGATTAATAAGCTTTAAATACTAAAACACGTTATTAGAACAGGGGTGTAAACATGTGGAATCAAATTAAGACAGTATTATTGCTTGGATTATTAACAGGATTAATGCTGGTAGTTGGACAATTAATAGGAGGCACAACAGGCTTGACTATTGCCCTGGCAATAGCAGTTGTGATGAATTTTGGATCATATTTCTTTTCAGACAAAATTGTTTTGAGAATGTATAAAGCACAGCCAGCAAAAAAATCAGAATACCCAAAACTTCATAAAATAGTTGAAGAGGTTTCTAAAAGCGCAGGAATTCCTAAACCAAAAGTGTATATAGTGCCTACAGATAACGCCAATGCATTTGCAACTGGACGAGATGCAAAAAATGCAGTAGTAGCATGCACACAAGGAATCTTGAAAATATTAGACGATAAAGAGCTAAAAGGAGTAATAGCTCACGAGATTGCGCACGTAAAAAATAGAGATATACTGGTTTCAACAATTGCTGCAACAATCGCAGCAGTGATATCTTACTTAGCATTCATGGCAAGATTTGCCGCAATATTTGGAGGAATGAGAGATGACAGAGGGGGAAATGGATTGAGTTTACTGTTCTTAGCAATACTGACCCCTATAATCGCAGTTATAATACAACTAGCAATATCAAGATCAAGAGAATATTTGGCTGATTCAACAGGATCAAACTTCACAAAAGAACCAAAAGCTTTAGCAAGTGCATTGCATAAATTAGAACAAGCAAACAAACAAAATCCGATAAGATTTGGTAATACTGCAACAAGCAGCTTGTTCATAACAAATCCATTCAATGCAAAAGGACTAGTGAGCTTGTTCTCAACACATCCGCCAATGCAGGAGAGAATAAAAAGATTAAACTCAATGAAGGTGTAATTCTTTTGTTAGTACCATTCTGGGAAAAAGTCTAACTTGTTTTCTTTCTTGATAATAATTAAATCTATCTTCTTAATAGTGTTTGGAAATTTGGTTTTAAGTTCATCAACAAATTCATAAATATAATCTAGAGTTTCCGATTCTAATTCTATTTCTAATTCCCAATCACCTATGGATTTTATTAAATGAATAACATTTTTATTTGACTTGCAATAATTTAATAATTCGGCAAACTCTTTTTTCCCATATTTTTGAAGATGGATACATAATTTGAAAAATTTTAAATTGGTCTTGTTTAAATTGATAAATGTTGTATAACCCTGAACGATTCCTTTTTTCTCTAAATCTTTTATTTTGCTTTGAATAGTACCAACATTAAGTTTTGTTTTCTTTGCAATATCTAAGAGAGAGAATCTTCCGTCATTCCTAATCAATCTTAAAACTTTTTTCTGTTTGTCATCTATTTCTTCGATTTTTATTTTTCCGCCAAAAACAAATTCTTTACGGTAATTTGTGCTTTTTTTAGCAAGATAATCTCTGTTAAAAACTAAAGCATCTTCAAGTAATGTTATGGAATAATCTTGCACAAATTCCCCATATTTTTCAAAAATTTCATTTTTTCTAATTACAAATTCCATGATATTTTTGGCATAGATTGAAATTAGAAGATCCCAAACTCCAACAGATTCTGCAACCCAATTAATGTATTTGTTTTTCACAAAATCTTTAATTAGTTCTTTCTTCTTCTCTTTGTTTAATCCATGAAAACGAAAATAAATCTTGTGTGCATAAATTCCTAACCTAGTCAGAGAGATTACTGGGGCATATTTCCAGATAATGCCGTTCTTTTCCAAATTTTGAACATGATATGCTACAATTGGTTTCTTTGATTTAATCTCTTTGGAAATCTTGCTGTAACTCATTCTGGCATTTTTCCCAAGTTCATATAATAATTTTTTATCCAGTTCTTTAAGCATGTTTATACAATAAAGCAATATAGTTTATAAAATTTATGTTTTCGTATAAAAAATAAACAATAAACTTTAACTATTACTTAATATTGCTATTATTGTGTGATTAAAATGACAAAAGAAATTAAAGTTGTATACCAATACCATTCAGAGAGTAGTAGACATGGTGGTGGCTCCGAGGAACTAGATGTGTCTTTTTATAACTCAAAAACAGGAATAAAAGTAAACCAGATTATTCATCCTACAATGTTAAGTCATCAATCAAATGCTACATTAGAAACTATTGCGGAAGATCAGATTAAAAATCTTGAAAAAATAGGAGAAATTAACGAACAAAATACTTGCGGTAAACGTTCATATCATAAACAAGTTAAAAGAACAACAATAAAATTTGAAGAATTTGAGGACTTTGTTGCCAAATTAGAATCTGCAGGAGGAATAAAAACAGGATTTCTTACTGGGCATTTTTTAAGCGAGATTAACTTTAAATGGGCTAATCTCAACACCATAGCTTGTGCTTATTTTTCATTAGATGAGTCTAGAGATTATTTATCAAAGGTATATAATAAGCTTAAAACCAAGATACAGTGACGCCAACTATTGATGTGCGGTGATGGACAAACTCTGCGGATGCAGGTTTTCAGAACTCCTTATTTTTAAGATTATCTTCAAATATTTCAACATCCCACATTAGTAGAACTATGTTCTACAGAATTGAAAAAAAAAGCAAAGTTCAAATCCTTGGAAAAGAAAAAATCAGTAGTTTGTGGGGTATTTGACTGT
>DAOVMP010000087.1 GCA_030630695.1 Candidatus Woesearchaeota archaeon | reverse complement strand
GATTAGACACTGTATTACACGTAGAAGAAGTTATTAAAAAATCCAAAGATCCTTTATCTAAAAACGAAATAGATCGAAGATTAAGAAAAAAGATAATGCGACCTACTTTAAATGTAATTTTGGCATACTTGGAAAATAGTGGTAAAATAGCTAAATTAAAAGAGGGTATTATTTGGATTTATAAGGGCAACATTACTAAAAAACTTCAGCTTAAATTAAAAAAAGGAGTTACAGTGATGTGAATGAAAAAACCAGTAATTATTCAATTCGACGAAGAAGCGTATAATGAATTTCAGAATTTACAGGAAGCTGTTGCAAACAACAAACATTCAAAAAACAAGCCAACTTATGAGCAATTATTAACTTCTATAAATACTGCTTTGAAAAATATAAAAGCAAATTACCGATACGGAGATCTTATTCCAAGGAGATTAATCTCAAAAACGACAAGGGATAAATATGGAACAGATAAAATCTTTCGTGTTGAATTAGTCGGTTATTGGAGATTATTGTATACTTTAATAGGAGATGAGGTTAAAATAATTGCTTTTATTCTAGAGTATATGGATCACAATAAATACAATAAAATATTTGGCTACAAAAAAAGATAAATATTTAAACCACCTATTCAACCTACTTAAAATGCATGAGTTAAAAAGAGTAGTTAGGATTTTAAGAGCAGATTTGGATGTTTTAATCAAGAAAAACCTGCCTTTAGATATTAAAAAATCTAATGTTGCTGATTTTAAATCTCAGCAGCATAATGCGTTGGTAAACTCGATATTTGTTAATATTACTTTGTTAGAAAGGCATTCTCACAGATTGGCAAAACATCCGTTGGATGAGATTTGGTTTAAAGGACACCCATTGGATGAGATTTGGTTTCAAATTAACGCTTTAAAAAAGACTAAAGATCCTAATAAAATGCTTAAAGCTATTGATAGTATTGCTGGTGTTTTGGCTGGTTTGCCTCAAAAAGCTAGTGTTAAACTGCCAAATATTCATTCTGCTGTAAAAGATGAATTAAATGCCGATATTGAAGAAATGCATCGTTGCTTTAACGCAGGATGCTACAGAAGCGCGATTATAATTTGCGGTAGAATCTTAGAAATAGCTTTGCATAGAAAATATTTTGAAGTTACTGGTAATGATCTATTAGAAAAAGCTCCAGGTATTGGTTTGGGTAATTTGATTGCAAAACTGGCAGATAAAAAAGTTGATATGGATCCTGCTTTGGGTAATCAAATTCATTTAATTAATCAGGTTAGAATTCATTCTGTTCATAAGAAACAAAAACCTTTTACGCCGACTAAAACCCAGACAAGAGCTATTATGCTGTATACTACTGATATTATTAATAAGTTATTTGACAATGCTAGATAAGTTAAAAGATTTATTAACTTTTACAAAAAAAGAGGTTAGGCAGAATGCTGGTTCGGCTTTTATAGTTCCTGTTCTCAAATCAATTAAAAAGGATATAGATGAATTAGAAAGATCTTTTCAGCATTTAGAGCATTTGATTGATTCTGGTTTTAAGATTGGTTTTGATAAGATTCCTTCAGAGTATTTGTCTGATTTGATTGAAAAAACTCAGGAATTCTCCGCTTTAATTGAAGCTTCAGATGTTGCAGATAAGATTAAAATAACAGAATTATTAGCTAAGTTGCATGATAATGCAGCAAGATGTTCTGGAATGGTTACTTTTTTGGTTAATTCTGTTAATCCTGAACAAAATATAGAAAAAATAAATACTTTTTTTGAAAATATTAGAACAGAATTTATTGAAATCTCAAAATTATTATAGTTCTTTTAATACATCATTAAGATATGTCTTTTTTGAAACTATTTTCATTGCTTTTTTGTATTTTTTAACATGCTCTTGAGTTTTTGCAGGATCTATGGTGGTTATATGAACTAAATTTAGTGCGGCGTTTATTATATTTCTTTCTAAGATTATTCCTTCTTGCTGAAGTTTGGATACAATTCCGATATCATCTAGTGCTTTGATGTGTAGGTTGGAATTTTCTTTTATAAATGCTTCTGTAGTAGAATACCTGTTGAATTTGTCATAGAGTTCTATCTGCGAAAGAACCAATTCTCTTATTCTGATCTTAACACTTTCTTCCATTTTAGTAAAGAATTAATTTCAATTTATAAAGCTTCTATATCTTTCTTAAACTTCTCTAGTTCTTCTTTGAATTTAATTAGTGTTTTTTCTAGGTGTTGTGGTTGTGATTTAACAAGTTCAGCTGTTTTTTTAAGTATATCTCCGGTATATTCTATTTGGCTGTTTAATTCTAGTTTTTTCAAATCGATTTTCTTCTTTTTAGTTGCTGCTTTTCGTGCTGTTTTCCATTTTTGGAATAATTCTTGTGCTCGATAAGCAATTAAAATATCTTTTACTCCTAGTAATGTTGATAATCTGGAAACAAGTGCATCTTGTGCTTGTTCTTTTGCTTTAGCAGCATTTCCTGCAGTAAAGGTAATTCGAACAACTCCATCTTTGACTTTATTTGCTTTAATAATTTTAATTTGTTCTGCTTCTGAAGTGTTGTTGAGGTGTGTTCCTCCGCATGCTTCTATGTCAAAACCAGGAATCTCTACTACGCGAATTTGTTTTCCTGGAACTGCTCCGCCTTGATACAAGTGCATTCCGTATTTTTTCTCAGCGTCAGCACGAGGCATAAACTCTAATTTTAAAGCAATTCCTTTTTGAACAATTCTGTTAGCTTCTTTTTCGATTTTTTTAATCTCTTCTTCAGAAATAATATCGTAATGTGTTACATCTAAGTATGCTTTGTCTATTTCTTTTTTTGCAGATGCTTGGTTAATGTGATTTCCTAGTATTGTTCGTGCAGCAGCATTTATAATATGTGTTGCAGTGTGGTGTTGTGTTAATTGTCTTCTTCTGTTAATATCTATTTGGCACATAACTTCTGTTCCTTTTTTAAATTTAGGTTTGTCTTGTAAAACATGAATCACATTGTGTCCTTGTTTGAATACATCGATTACAAAATTGCCTGCAATACTTCCTGTGTCGTGCATTTGCCCGCCAGATACTGGATAAAATGAAGTTTTGTCTAAAACAACATTGTTGTCTACAATTTTCAATACTTTTGCTTTAAACTCAACTTTTTTCCAGTCGTCAAAATATGTGCATTTTGTTTCTGGTAAATCACCTATGTCAATTTTAGTTTCACGTTCAGTTTGCGTATCTGGTTCTTCTACTTGATGTTTTTTAGCAACTAAATTATAAAAATTTGAAGGAACTATTATTCTTTTGCCTTGTTTTTCTGCTTCTGTTTTAAGTAGTTCTGGATTTATTCCTTGGCTGTCATAAAGTTCTACTAGCTCCTCTGCTAATACTGCTCTTTTAATCACTTTTTGAATAATACTATATGTTTTTTCTTTGGTTGCTTCATATTTTTTCTTTTCAACATCAAGAATTTTTTTAACATTTAGTAGTTCGTCTTGTAATTCTGGAAATAATGGTTTTAAATATTCTGCATGCCATTCGCATACTTCGGTTATATCTAAATCCCATGAATATTTATCTATAAATCCTTGTGCGCGTCTATAAAGTACTCGTAAATTATACATTCCTCCTACATTGCTTGGCAAAGCGCCGTCTGCTAAAGCAACTAATAATGTTCTGGAATGTTCTGCAATAGAATAAAGTGCAGCAATTGGCATTATTTTTTCTTTTAATGCATCTAATTTCATGTTTAGTTTAGATGCAACTGTTTCCCAGCTTTTATCAATGTCTTCTGTTTCTAAAACATTTAGATACG
>DAOVMP010000016.1 GCA_030630695.1 Candidatus Woesearchaeota archaeon | reverse complement strand
GTATATAAACTTTTTTATTATTTACAACAATAAAGAGTATGTCCTGGCGTTGCCTTATCCTTACAATCCTTCCAATCAACGCCCAAATTAATCAAACCCAATGCATTGCAAGTTTCCAAAGGCAAGCAACGCTTAGTAGAAAAAATCTCTTCACAAACTGCTCTGGTTTTTATATCTTTTTCAAACTCTTCAGTCACATGCTTATAGGCTTTGGTTTTGCTCTGAAACTGAGAACTTAAGATATAACTAAAAAAAACCAGAACCAATAAAGCAAGAATAAATACCACTACTGTATTAATCCCTAATTCAACTCCTTTTTTATTCATAATTCTAGTTTAGAAGATAGACATATATAAAATTTTCTTTATTAATCTCTTACATAATAAACAGGACAGTCCTCATATAAATTTGGGGTAATATAAACTTTAGGAAGATCGGATTTTTCTTCATTTGCACACAAATAAAAGGGAGAAGTATACTTGGAAATCTTACCACGGATATTCCACCCATACAGATAATAATAAGTCCGGATAACCTCTGTCTGTTCGAATAAATGAGCGGTTTTTGCTCTTTCAGAAGTTATAAGCAATTCTTTAAAATCATCCTCACTAATTTGTATATCCACTGAGCTGTTAACACTAATCATAAAACAAAGAACTGGCTGCTGTTTTTCCTTGTATAACTCCAAACATTCAATTGACTTATCAATCAACATGATTATTGCCTTTCTCTTATCTGCAGGCAAAACAAAAGGTCTTGATAAATCAACACTTGGCTGAAACGTCTTTTCCCTAGAAATCTTAACAATAGAAAAAATTCCCTCATCTCCAAAAAGTTTTTCCTTAACATAAACATAAGCTGTATTAATCGGCCCTCCAATAACTAATGCAATAACAAGCAAACCTAAAATAACAACAACAATAGTTCCAATAGTGGAATAAACACCTGCTTTTTTATTCATCTAATCCCTCTCAGTGTCTCTACAATTCCCTGGCCTGATTTAGTAAAAATCCATATGCCCAACAAAATAACAGCCAAACCAATAACCAAAGCAACAACATAAGGCCAACCAGGCAATTCCGCTCTTTTATTCATTTTAGTCAAGTATGAAAGTACATCCCTCCCCTTTTATCGGATCTACTAAATCATCCTGTGTATAAGGAACCAATTTAACGTAATTAAGTTCATACAAATGCTCTTTGTTCACTACAGCATATACCTGACCCAAAGTCCCCTGCCATGCTCTTTTGATTATTCCACTGTCCTGCCATGATCTAAGTGTATAAATCTTTTCATAAGTCACAGATAAAGGAGTATCCACGTTATAACTCGCATATCTTGGAATAAAAGGATTTCTTAATTGCGACTGTCCCTCAACAATATGATTATAATAACTCTTACCACCAGTTGCAGGATAATTATGCTTAAGCCAGACATTTAATGAAGGAATATATCTATGCGCAAAATAATTCTTAACATCATCACTAAACTTAATCCTTGAACAAATAATACAATTAGTTGGAGGACCATAAAGTTTAACAGTTCCTGGCAAACCCGTAGACTTGATTAAAAGTTGATTCCATACTGAAAAAGCCTCTTCACGATTTGTGGGTTTTTTCACAATATCTTTTCCGTACACATCCCAAGAAAAAAACTTCCACCATGCATCAAACAAAGGAAGCTTTCCTTTCATTACTTTTTCCCAGCAATCTTTCATTTCAACAGCGATTATTCTATTCAAAGCCCAGGTTCTTATCTGTTTTTCATCATCAGGATTATTAAAAAAAGGCAAAATCTCTACATATTTTTCCTTATTTGCATTATACTGCTTTATTCGTTTTTTTGCCTCAGACTTATAACTATCTAAAAAGTTCATATCAATCTCAATCCTATGAGCCCTGCACTCTGCAGGAATAAGACTCCAATCACCTACTTTAGCAATAGAATGCATAACCAAAGACCACTCACAAGTTCCTTTTTCACTCTCACCTACCAAAACCTCCTTAACAACAGGAAAAACAAGATAAAAAACAACAGCAATCATCAAAGCAAATAAAGCAAGCTCAACAACTGCCTCAATACTAATCGCGGATTTTGAAGATCTAAATATTTTCAAACCTTTCCCACTGCTATTTGAAAGTTTATTCATCAAAAACCTCCTGTCAAAATATTCTTCTTAAGAACAACAATTACAATCAAAGCAATTGCAGCAAAAATAGCAAGATATAACAAAATCCTATACACAGTAGACATATCTCCTCTTTTATTCATTATAGAACAAAAACAGATAATACTATATATAAGTTTTTCGGAGAAAGCAGAAAGAAAAAAAAGAATTAATTACCAACCTCCTGCGCCGCCGCCACCTTGGCCGCCATCACCTTGGCCGCCGCCAGTATCTGATTCTGGAACCCTAACAGAACAGCAAACAGAACATGGGTTTCCAGCAGTATCCACATACTTTGTTGTACTTGGCAAAAAAGTACCTCCATACTGTTCACAGGTAGCTAAATCTACATTACAAGAACCAGGACAAGTTATCAACTGTTTTGACAAACCACCCATTTTTGTTGTAAATATGTAGAATAAAACAACTAATACAAGAATAGCAAGAATTGCAACAACAACAGTTGTGATTGATAAACTCTGAGCTTTTTTATTCATTATATCACCTATTTTGAGTAATAGGTTCTAAATAATACTAGGAGTATATAAATTTTACTGTGGTTCTGAAGGGAATAGCACAGGAACAAAATTAGCATTTGACAAGAACTCTTCTCTCTTAATATCCTCAATTATATAATGAACATTTTTAGACTTAATACGGAATTTCTGATCTACGTCTTCCAAATAATTCTCCATATCGCTGACAGTCTTAAAGACAAACTCAACAATAAAATCATAGCCATTATTGATCTTATACATATTATTCACATTCAAAGACTTTTTAAGATATTTTCTGACATTTTCCTTGTCTGCCTTGTTTATTTTGAACATTACATGGGCTTTGACACTAAAGCCCAACATGTCAAAATCTAACAGACAGCTGTTTCTAATGATTGCATCACCTGCTTTAGCTTTGATTCTATCGTGCAAAGTAGATACAGGAATCTTTGTTTTTCTTGCAATTTCCTTTAAATGCGCTCTTGAATTCTCTCTTAAGTGAGCCAAAAGCATTAAATCCTTTTTTTTAATCATATTAAACACCTCATCGATTTTGATATCGATTATATAGAGAAATCAAGATATATACTTTCTTCTTATATCTTATATATTACCTTATAACTATATATTTTAGAAAAACTTATATACTATTAGTACTTTCTAATCATAAATATTAACGAATAAAAATGAGACGCAAAGTCATACAATTAGCAAAAAAGACCCTGGTTATTAGCCTTCCTAGTAAATGGGCAAAACAGCATGGTGTGTTAAAAGGAGATGAAATCGAGGTACAGGAAGCAAAAGGAAGGCTAACATATTCAACAACTAATATCTTAGAACAAAGCAGAATAAACCTAAACATCAGCAACTTAAACAGTTCTTTAGTATGGTATTATCTAACTTCAGCATATATCAAAGGAAGTGATGAAGTAGAGATATATTTTGACAATACTGAAACTATAAATCCTAAAACAAACAAAAAACAAAATACCATAGAAGTTATTTCCAATATAGCAGAAGAACTAATCGGCCTAGAAATGATAAAACACGGCAAAAACCACTGTGTTTTAAAAGAAATATCTAAAATCAAACCAGAAGAATACGACAACATACTGAGAAAAATATTTTTCATACTAAAAAACACATCACAAGAAATCCTCAATGCTCTGAAAAACAAAGACAAATCAATATTACAAAACACAAAATACGCAGAGAAAAACATAAACCGATTTACACACTATTGTTTAAGAATTCTAAACAAAACAACTAATATAGATAACACACATATTGCTGCACACACCAGAACAATACATCAATTAGAAGAAATAGGAGATTATTATTTAAAACTTTCAGAAGAATTATCTAAAAAGCAAGACTCCAAAACAACTGACTTGATAAAAAAACTTAATGAATTATTTGCCTCTTTTTTCGATGCATATTATACCACAACAACAGAAAAAATCGACAAAACATATACTTTACGAGCAAAACTGAAAAAAGACCTTAATAATTCCAAAAACAAAGAAATATCAAACATAATTGTACAAATCTCAGACAAAATAATGGAAGTATTAAGCTCAAAAATACTAATTGATCTGCACTGAAGCATTGAACTGCAATGAAGCAACATCATCTCTAAAATACAATAATTGATCTTTTTCTTTGCCTTTAACAGAATCCAAATGAAGAAGTGCGCTTAAACTATGAGAAATGTTTCTTTGAAAATCTATTAGATTGCCTTCTTTGTAATGATAAGATCTTCCTAACAAACACGCAGCTTGAAAAACAGAGCCCATAAGACCATCTTTCATAAAATCATCCTTAGATCTTTTAACAGAATCAAAATCATGACAAGATTCGTAAATTTTTACTTTTGCGTTCTTATTAAAAGCAAACTTTGCAATAAACTGTTCAATTCCCAAAGTATCTAAAGCTAGACACATATCACCAAAATCAATAATACAATATACATCTCCTTTAATTATATTTCCTGTATGAAAATTGCCATGAATTAAAAAACGCTTACATCCATTTAAATGATTAATAAATGATTCAGAATTCTCAAACAATCTTGCTTTTTTCTTATCGCCAACAGGAATTCTATTAAAACATTTTTCAACAAGTGTTTTGCCATAATTTAAAACAGGAGCTTCAACAGAATACTCGCCCAATTTATGCCTTTGTTTAGTTGTTCTTGCAACAAAATCAAAATACGATTCTAAAACCTTTAAAATAATTGATTCATTAATATTAGTATCTGCCAAAACCTCGCCTTTACTACGGGAATTAACAAAATATGCTGGTTTTCTAAACAAATCCTTATTCATTTTCTGATCAAAATCCGATTCAGATAAAACGAAAAAAGCCAAGGGCTTTGGAACCTTTTGTTTATCAGTACAGCAGTCATAGGAAAATCTTGAAAAACCGTATTCTGCTTTTAATGCATCAACATTACTGCTTCTTGGAATAATAAAATCGTTTGCTAAAATATTAGACGTTATTTGAAAAACTTCTTTGGAAGAATTACTTATTATTTCAAAATCTTTATGCATATCAGGAAGTATACTAACCCATACTTTATTTGCATCATCATATTTTTTAATTGCATCTAACTCAATTGCTTTTATGATACTAAACGACAGATCATTAGACGATAAAGAAATTGCATGATTGATTTTTTCAATTGCTTTATCGAATTTTTTTCTCTTAAAATTAAAAATAGACTGCTGAGTTTTAGCAATAGAATTGTTTTTCAAGCCATTAATATAATATTTTATAATATCGCCCGTTTTACTCGGAATTGTCCATAACCAATTAAAAGGAGTTAAAGAAGTCTTTTTTTCACCAAGTAAATCAATAGTTGGCTTAATATGTGATAAAGATAGATCTATTTTCTTTTGTTTAGCATATATATCTGCAATCTTTACATGAATTCTTGCTTTTTGTTCAGGAGAAGTTGGAAGTTCTAATAACTCTTCTAAATTATCAATTGCCGAATCATACTTTCCAATTAAGTTATCAATAGTTATACTTGAATTTTTCACAGCCAATTTAAGACTCGACGAATGGAATAACCCTGCTGCAACAGTATGTGCTGCGTATGTAGCACATGCAGGTAAAAATGCTGTTAAAGAAGCCAAACCTACTGCAGTTCCTGGTTCGTTCTCTAAAGCCAATGTTAAACTCTTTAAAGTTGAATAAAAATAACCCAAACCAACAGCTCCTGCTGACAACATGGGTTTTTCTAAAATAAAATCAGAAAAACGCAAAAAAGCTTTATTTGATTTTAATTTATCATATGCTCTTGTAAAAAATTCATTCGCTCTTCGCATACCCAAAGTCAAATGCGATGGCGGATATAATAAAGGAATAAGAAAAAGAGATTCTTCAGGCGTCCATGTTTTAGTAAAATCTTTAAAACTATGGTTATAAAGCAAATACGCAGCAGATCCAGGAATCAAAGAAGAAAAAGCAGGATTATTAAAAATAGCGTATTCTATTTTATTAATATAATTTCTTATTTTACCCAAAAAACCTTTTTTTTCTTCTGGCTCAACAACATCACGATTGCCTAAAATATATTCATTTACTAGTTTAAGACCCCAGTACGTGCCAAGACCAACACCTACGTGTGTTGCAACATTACCTGGAGACGGATTATTCTGTGCTGTTGAAACACAAGCAGTACCACCCAAAGAAGTAAAATATCCTAAAACACCTGAAGTTTTAGGATGATTAACCATCCACTTAGCTACAGACCCCACATTATTATATGCAAGAACAATCTTATCTTCTAAACCCATTAAATCCCCCAAACAACAAATAGCGAGTTCAGTATATAAAGTTAACCGCAAATCTCCAAACTTAAAAGAATATCAAAACCAGGCCGCACCACAACAGGATGTTCTTCATATTCTTTCTCACCTTTACAAGCATCTCCTATTGAAAAACCTCCGGCAAGCCCATCTATATTGAAAAAATAACTTTTTTTCCATAAACCCAAAGAAGAATCAAGCATTTTTTCTATCTCCTGCCTTGAATATAAACAAGAATTAATATTACCAGGACAATTCAAAGACCCTCCTAATGCACAATTCTGCAACAACTCCTTAATATTACGGTCAAAACATTTTGTAGAAGTACCCAAGCAAGAATTTAAAAAATTAGCAGCTAAAAAACTCTCTTTAACAGTCTTTGTAGGCTCTGAAACAGGCTTAAGCAGGAAAAATTGAACAGCAAACAGCATTGCTAAAGCAATAAGAATAACAACAATGGCTAAACCCAAAATTTCCATTTGGGCTTTACTCGCCATAATAACTCACCTCAACAACACCAAAATCATAAACATCAGAAGATGCATTATACAACAAAACAGTACTCTGACTAACTAATTTAGAAGAAATTTTCTCAGGAACATTAGAATATAACGTAAACCAATCTGAAGCAACAGGATAAACTTTCTTTATTCTTATTTTTGAAAGACCAAAAACATCAAAATAATCAATTCTTAACTGCTCTGACTGCAACAATTCACTAAAAAACCTTAATTTTATAACATCAAAACAATTTCCTTTCTGAACACCAACAAAAGAACAATCCAATTCAGGCAAAAACAAAGCTCTTTGAAACAATTGCAAAGATCTTAAACTTTCTGCTCTAACTGCTTCTTTTTTAATTGACGATTCCTGCAATCTAAAATAAAAAATAGAACCAATAGACAATAAAAGCAAAAAAACTATCAGAACCGCTATCATTTCAAACATCCGAATCTGAGATTTTTTATTCATTAGTAAATTCCCGGACATGACTGCTGAATAAGATTATTATTCAAGCTAGCAACGCCATCAACAGCAAGTCTTAAACCTGCAAAAGCATCAACATCTTCAACAAAAGATGAAGACAAAGACAAATCACGCGCATTATTAACAATATCCTGCAAAT
>DAOVMP010000035.1 GCA_030630695.1 Candidatus Woesearchaeota archaeon | reverse complement strand
TAAATACTTCTGATACTTGTTTTATCTTGTTTTTTGAGATTATCTCAAATACCAAGTATCTTTTCTTTTCCCTCAAACTCGGTAATAATGGTTTAACTTTCATAACACCTTTTATTAGGTGAGAAGATATAGTCTTTTTTCTCCTTCTCTCCTTCCTCGTACTTGAGAACTAAATCAAAAGTCATTTATAAAGCTTACGTTTTTTGTGGTTTTACTATGTAAAACCATAGTATATATAGTAGTATCTAAAAATATTTAAAATAGCGATAAAACACTAAATATATGACTAGCTGGCATGGGGGATTATTTCAGAGATTGGATTATTTTTGGTCGAATATTCAGTCATTCTTTTATAATCATAAGACTTTATTTGATATCCTTTTTATGGGCGTCTATTTTACAGAACAATTAACACTATTTTTGCTTATATTGCTAATTCCAAAATACGCATATGTTTTTGCAGGTGTTTTTGCTCTTCTTATCATAACTACTATTTCATTTGAAAAGATTTGCATGGAAAGTCGATATACTGTTTTAAATAGAGATATATTGTTTTCTGAAACTCGGCGTGAAAGGTCAAAAAAAGAATATGATCTATTAGCTAAAGATAATGAAATATTGCGTAAAGCATTAAATGCAAAGGTGAACAAGAAAAAATGACAAAATATTTATATACTATTAATGATATGTTATACATAAGAGGTGATTCGTATGACAACTAAGGAGATAAAAGAACTTCTAAAAAACAGCGAGAAAATAGCTAAAGAAAGTAGAATTGCCTTTGATAAAGCAATATCTGAAATGGAAGAAGCGCAAAAGAGAATTCAAAATCTTCTTTAAACTACTTCTTCATCTTCAGCTTACCTAACCGCCTTCTAGCAGTAGTATTTAATTGCTTGATTTCATTATCAAGCCATTCATCTATTAGTTCTTTCTCAAGGCGTTTATAGTGCGGGAGAACTTTGTTGTAATAATCTCTAAATGCATGTTTTTTGTTTTTAAATGTTATCTGAAGATGTATGATTCTCAAGCGGATATATAGATTAAAATGGTCTGAATATTTCATTGTTAATATTGTGAGTATAATTATTATGATTACTCCTATTGCAAGACCGAGTATTAGGTAAATAATATTTATTGCATTTAATCCAAACACGTAGAAAGGATAAGCTATTTCAGGAGGATGTAGTAGTTCACATGGTTTGCATCTTCCTCCGCAGTCTATTCTTTCTTCTGAATGATCTTTTTTGTTATTAAAGCAGTGTGCTGGTGTGCAGGCTCGAGATTCTATTGGCCGGTATATGTTTGTTGTGCATTTGTTCCAGTCTGTGCATGCTCTTTGTTGTTTTCCTCTTGGCGAGCATGGTGTCCATGTTGTGCAGTGCCATTCTTCTGTGCAGTTTATTTTTGGTGGAACTATTATTCCTCCTGGTCTTCCGCCTCCTCCACCAGTATCTGTTGGAGCTGTTGGCGGAGCTACTGCAGGACATGTGAATTTTACAAAACTGTCTTCACTCCATGCACTGCATGCGGTTCTTACATCGCATGTTCTTACTCTCCACGCGTAATAGAATGTTCCGCTTAGTGCTTGTGTTAGTCCAGATACTGCTGGTGATACTATTGTGTTGTTGTCAAATTGAAATTCATCATATGTTGTGTCTGCGTCAGGGTCTGTTCCTGATACCCAGTAAAATTGTTTTGATGTTGCAGATGTTGTATTCATTGGTGTTAGATTAGGTGCAGATGGTGCATTGTTTTGTATTATAAATGTGTCTGTTGCCCATGTTGAGCAGTCCCATTCATCGCATTCTTGGACTTTCCAGGTATGGCTTCCATTAGAAAGTGTTAATATTCTTGGTGATGTTACATGCGATGTTATGTCGCCGTCTATGAAGAATTTAAAATATGTGCTGTCTCCATCAGGGTCTGCTCCTCCTGATGTCCAGGTAAATGTTATTGTGTTGTTGTTAGTATTATTTATGTCTGGTATGCTTGGTGTTGGCGGTGGTAAATTAGAGACATTAAATGTGTCTGATGATTCTGGTGAGCATCCGTATGCATTGCAGGTTTTTACAGTCCATGTGTATTCTTCAAAGTCTACATTTGTTTTGTTTTGAGGTGAAGATATATTAGTATAAGTGACTCCATCAAACGTCCAGACATTATATGTTGCTAATCCTTGCGGATCTGTGTAGTTGGTCCAGTTAAAGAGTATTAAGCTGTTATTGTGAGTATCGTTTATGGGTTCTAGTGTTGGTGCATTAGGCACTTGCGCTATTGTGATGTTTATTGTTGCAGTGTAATATGCATCTGCTGTTCCTGTATTGTTTCCGTAATAATTATTCCATGATGCATTTGATACGATTGTGTCATTTTCTGCAATGTTTAGATTATTTATTACATAATATCCTCCTGCATCTGTTGTATCTGTTCCTGTGCATCCTGAAGAGCATGATTGCACAGTTGATGTTACTGTTGCTCCGTTTACTATTTGTCCTGTTAGGTTAAATACATATCCATCTACTACTCCTATGTATATGTCTGCGTTTGCAATTCCAATTAGTAAAATCAGTGCAAGTCCGAATAATATTATTTGTTTCATTGTGTAAAAATATTTTGTATTTTTATGCTTGAAAATTTACTGTGTAATTTTTTATTATGTAAAAATACTTTGTATTTTTATATTTGAAAAATTACCATGTAATTTTTCATTATTTAGTCCATGCCGGCGCAGGGCATACGTATTTTATAAATGTGTCATTTATCCAGGAACTGCATGCTGAATTAACATCGCAAGTTCGCACTTCCCATACAAAATAATCTATTACTCCTGTGAGGTCTTGTGTTTGTGGTGAAGTTACATTTGAACTTAGAGTTCCATTGAATCTGTATTCATCATATGTGGAATGTCCGTCAGGATCTGTTCCAGATGTCCATGTAAGTGTTACAATTTCGGGTGTGTAAACATCTGCTTGGTCTGTTAGTGTTGGTGCAGACGGTGCATTGTTTGTTATTGTGAATGTGTCTATTGCCCATGAAGAACATGTCCATGAATCGCATTCTCGAACTTTCCATGTGTGCAGGCCAAATCCTAATGTTTTGTTTATTGGTGGTGTTACATTTGATTCTATTGTATCTGAATCTATTTTAAATTCAAAATATGTAGAATCACTGTCAGGATCTGCTCCTCCTGAGCTCCAGTTAAATGTTCTTGTGTTGTTTATTCCGTCTGGTTGTGTTTGTAGATTTGGTACTGGCGGCGGTAAGTTAGAAACATTAAATGTATCTGATGATTCTGGCGAGCAGCCATATGCATTGCAGGTTTTTACAGTCCATGTGTATTCTTTAAAATTAACATTTGTTTGATTTTGGGGTGAAGATACGTTTGTATATGTTGTTCCATCAAAAACAAAAACATTGTATGTTGCTAGTCCTTGTGGGTCTGTGTAGTTTGTCCAGTTAAATGTGATTATTGAATTATCATGGGTATCATTTATTGGTTCTAGTGCTGGAGCAATAGGCACTTGTGCTATTGTTACATTGATATATGCTGCTTGGTATGCATCTGCTGTATCTGAATTGTTTCCATATGCTGTGCTTTTGTTTGCTTGTACATCTATTGTGTTGCCTGTAGATATATCTAGGTTGGTTATTACATAATATCCTCCTGAATCTGTTTGTGTTGTTCCTCCGCAGCCGGTTCCAGTACATCCTGATACATTTACTTGAACATCTGCTCCGGTTATTAGTTGTCCTGTTGTGTTAAATACATATCCTTCTACTGTTCCTAATAATATTTCTGCATATGTTAGGTAGATTCCTGTGCTTATTAAAATCAATACAATTAATCCCAGTATTATTTTCTTTTTATCCATTTTCTAATCTTGTTTTGTTATAAAATAAGTCTGCTCCGGTAGGATCTGTGATTAGTATGAATTGTCCTTCTCCTGCATCTATTTGATAGAAAGGATTGTCAGATGCTAATGCACTGTATATCATAAATTCTTGCGGTGTGTAATTCCATTTTTGTAAGAAGCGGTATTTTCCTGATATAGTATCTAAGTATTGGCTTATGTTTGATGTGATTGAATATGGATAGTTTGGTGTTTCCCATCCTTGTTGCAGGCTTATGTTTACATTTCCAAATGAAGGCCCGTTTAGATTAACTGTTTCATTTTTAGTATCTGAGTAATATATAAAATATGATTTTGATAAGTTAAATGAATCAAATGGTGGGTTTGCTGCTCTTGGAGTATATATTATGAATTCTTGTGTAGAGGTATTCCATTCGAGAACAAATCTTATACTTTCGTTTATCGGGCTTAATACAGAGGTTATGTTTTTGTTTGTTTCATTTGCGCAGAAAGATATGAAATTCCAGCCAGGTTTAAAATCTATTGCGCATGCCGCAACTATGTTTAATGATACAGTTCCTGTTATTACTGGTGTTGCTGCTGTTGGTGTTTCTAGAGGTATTGATATTTTTGTTATAATTGCGATTAAGAAAAAAGAGATTACTAAAGCTATTAGAATGTTTCCTATTATATCTATCTTAACCTTTGATGTGGGCATTCCAACCACTTCTTTTTTAATCAAGAACTGTTTGACTTGTCAAATAGATAGTTCTTGATGTATTAAAAAATGCTTTTTTTAAATAGCATTTTTAAGCATCAGGTTCTTTTAAACACTATTTTTAATACTCCGGTATACTCCCCAAATCCGGCATTTTCAGGTATTTTCGCGCTTATTGTGATGTTTTTGGATTCTTGCTTATTTAAATATATCGGTTCTTTCTTAACCCAGTTTTTTATATCTCCTTGAGTTAAAAAATAGGCAGTTACCGGAACCTTGTTTAAATTTTTTATTTCTATACTTCTTATTCCTGAATCTCCAGGTCTTGCTTGTCCAAAGTGTAGTATTTCTGTTTCTGTTGTTAGTCCTATCTTTTCTGATACTATTATTTTCATAGGTATTGTTATACTTGCTTTGATTTTGTAGTATGAAAATGTTATCATAGTTATTCCGGCAAATATAAGAATAATAAATATGGCGAGAATTAGTAGTTGTTTTTTATTCATTTTTTTTTATTAAGTTTGTATAGCATTATTATATTGAAGAGTATTAGTAAAATTATTATTGCAATGATTACTATTATTAATCCACTTAATGGAAGTCCTACTTTTGCTCTTTCTGGTTTTTCTATTGTTTTTTCTGTTATTATGAATGTTTCTTTGTATGTATCTTCTTCATCTGTATAATGGAGTATTATTTCTGCAGGATATTCTCCTATTTCTAGTCCTGTTGTGTCCCAGTATGTGTTTAGAATTCCTTCTTGCCATGCTCCTAACTCTATTGTTGGTGTTTTTAGTTCTTGTCCTTCTATATTTATTATTGCATATATGTTTTTTGTTGGTTTGTTCCAGTCATTTTTTACTTTTAGTTCTGCAGGATTTATTGTATTGTTTTGATAGACTTTTGTTATTTCTAATAATCTTACTTTTTGCGCTCCTATTTTGAATTCTGATTCTGCTGTTTTTGTTCCTTCATCCCATTGTATTATTGCTTTTGCAGTGTATTGTCCAGGTTTCATTCCTATTGTGTCTAGTAATAAATTTATTATTTTTCTTTCTCTTGTTTTTAGTTTTGTTTTTGGCACAGTAATTGTTTTAACTAATTTATTGTTTTCGTCGTATATTTCTATAATTCCTTTTACTTCTTCTATGTCTTGTTCTCCTCTGCTGTTGAGAAATAGGTCTATTTTTGCTAATTTTCCCAGGTCAGTGTTGTGGGTAGTTAAACCTATGATTAGGAATTTTCCAGGATAGGGTATGTTGATTATTACTCTTCCGCATGCTCCGGATCTTGAGCCGACTGTTCCTGCTGTGCCCATTCCTTCCTGAACACAGAGTCTCATTCCATGTTCTCCTGGCATTTTTATTGTGTCTGGAAAGTTTATTATTGCTTTAAATCTTGGATTGCTTCCTGGAGCAATGTTTGTTAATGTTTCTGGTTCAAATCTTATATAAGGTGTAAAATTCATTCTTAATTCTTTTGGATTTTCATATATTTCGTCTTCATTTAATACATAGAGTTCATAATCCATTATGTTTTTTGATGTTGTTATTAATTGATATTCAAATTCTAATTGTTGGTTTGGAAT
>DAOVMP010000008.1 GCA_030630695.1 Candidatus Woesearchaeota archaeon | reverse complement strand
TTTTTCTTTTAATTTATCAATATTCATTCCTATTTTTTCAGCAACGATTTTCCATTGTTTTTCTATGTCTTTAAATTCTAAAACATTGAGATATGCCGCTAAGTGAACAAATTTTTTCATAAATAAAGAATCAATTTTAATGTTTGTTTTTGCTTTTAGTTTTTCTATTACTGTTGGAAATGTAGCATCGTATGATGTTGGTGTTCCTTGTGTTATCCATGCTGCTCTTTCATGTCCTTGTCCCATGTCTAATACTTTTATTTGTAGTTCTTTTGGTCCTGAAGAAGTATTTTCATATTGCATGTATACTTGATTTGAAACTTCTAGTCCTCTAACAAAGAATTCTAAGCATGGCCCGAAATTTCCTCCACCAGCCCATATGTCTTCGTGAATAACTATTTCATCAAATGGAAGTCCCATGCCGTCTTTTAACCAAATCAAGTGATCTTGTAATAATTTATTAACATTATACTCTGATGGTGATAAGAATGCGTGTTCTCCTAGCATTACAAAGCCAGTAAAGTGTCCTGTTAATCCAACATTATCTATATCTGGGAATCGTAAACAAAATTGCGGGATAACTAATGGATTTGCAGGTGGTTCTACTTCGCCTGATACTACATATGGCTGAAATGCTGCTATTGAAGCGATTGTGAATTCAGTTGTTGGATTCCAGCGTGCGACTACTGGATAGCGTTTAATTGGTGTATATCCTAGTTCCTTGTGTATTTTAGAGAATTCTTCCCATACTTGTATGTAATTTAGTTGTTTAGTGCAAGGACTATTACCTATAAAGCTAAATCCTCCTGCACAGATTGGTTCGCCGCATATCTCGCGTTTTGTATCTGTCGACCAAAAATATTGCCCGCACGAACATTTTTTCCGCACAAAATCATTGTTTTTGAGTGTTTTAACAGGATAATTCACAGACGGATCTGAAGAATACTCTGCTTTATAGTGTTTTTTAAGCTCTTCATCAGATTCAAAATACTTCTTAGCACTACACCCGCATGGATATTTCCGTGTCATAAGATTAAGAAATCGAGTATAGGTTTATTAAGGTTTTTGTTATTAAAAAGAAAAAGAAAATAAAAATAAAAAAAACAGATTTAGTCTCTTCCTAGTCTTGTAAATCCGATTATTAATCCGATTACAACTAATAGAGCAACTAACACAAGCAATACTACTTCAAGCATTGTTTTTATTGTGCTTTTCCAGTTTGTTGCAGGAACAACGTCTTGAGTTGTTTCTTGTACTTGTTCTACAACAACTATTGTTTCTTCAGGCACGTTTTGTACTCTGTCGCTTGCTTCGATGTTTAATACTGAGGTTGCCAGCACTTTATCGTGGTTGTTATTGTAACCAATGTATATTTGTGCTTGGTATATTCCTGGTTCTGCTGTGTCAGGAATTCTCAGGTATAGTTCTTCTGTTTCTTCTTGTTCTCCGCTCTCGATTTCATCGATGTAGTCTGTTGCAGATATTCCTAATTCTGGAATCATTATCTTTACAACAATGTCATCTTCATCTTTTTCACCCATGTTTTCAACGCGTACTTGGCCCAGCAATGCTGTTCCAGCTTTAACGTTTTTTCCTGGATGGAATAGAACGTCGGTAATTTTCAGTTCGTGTCGTGGCAGGTCAATTTTTAATCTGTATGCCAGCAAGAATGAATCTTCGCCGTTTCTGTCTGTGAATAATATTCTTAGTTTGTAGTCGTCTTCTTCTACATCTTCAGGTAGAGTTATT
This sequence comes from Candidatus Woesearchaeota archaeon, assembly GCA_030630695.1. Taxonomy (GTDB): domain Archaea; phylum Nanobdellota; class Nanobdellia; order Woesearchaeales; family ARS49; genus WJKI01. The sequence goes on along the minus strand of DAOVMP010000008.1, from coordinate 7,586 downwards.
GTTAGTGTTTTTCTGTATTTTATTCCTGCGTCCATGCTTATTGGACCGATTGAGTCTGCAATGCTTTCAAAGTCATTGTACTCGTATCCAGAAATAAATGCTCTTATTTCAATGTCTTCAACGTCTTCAATTGGTACAATTGTTAGTTCGATTTCAACATCTTGTCCTCTTTCAACGTCAAGTCTTATTTCTTGGTTGTCATCGACTCTTTCATCGTCAATTTCAACTTTCTGTATATCTATTGGTAATGCAATAGCACTGGAGGCTAGTAAAGTTATCAATAGAATACAAAGCGCGCTTAAAATTTTTGTTTTCATATTTTCTTCCCCCCAATTATAGTCGATAACGACTTATGTTACTACTTGGAAATACTCATAGTATTTAAAGATTACGTATTTAGAGTATTGGTGAGTAGTAAAAGGGGTTATCTTGTTTAGAATATAGTTTTGAGACAGTATTTTGCCATAATTCCTAATCTTTATAAGAAATGCATTATTTGTTTCAAGAGTATGGATGAAGAAACGCCGGAGTTTACAAAAGAAAATTCTCCTACAATGTATTTATGTGAGATATTAAAAGAGGCAATTGGTTTTGAATCAATAAATGAACCTGGTTTTTTTATGGGTAGTTTAGCCAGCGGAGCACTTCATTATTTATGCGGCGAAGAACCTAAAGCATTTGCAGATCCTTCTGAATATTATGAAAGAAATCAGGTAAAAGGCGATAAAGAAATAGTAATTGAGTATAAGGATGGAAAAAAAGAATCTATTAGTTCAACGGCAAGATTGTATCCAATAACCGGAGGATTTTTTATTGGTTTAAATCCTTTTAGAAATCAAACAGAAAATGATAAAATGCGTTCTAAATGGCATGAATTAGCACACACATTATTTTATAAATGGGAAGGAGAAAATAAAGTTCCAGAATTTCAAGGAAGAGGATGGCATCCAGATGGAACAGGTATTGCAGATGAACTTGAAGAAGAAATTTGTGATGCTATTGCTGATAAAGCATTTCCTAAAAGATATATCTTTTTAGGAGGAAAGCCAGCTGTTCATTATGAACTTGTTAAAAGACTTAAACAAGAAGATTTTGATGTAAGGTATACTTCTGATGAAGCAGAGTTTGAAGGATTATTGCAAAAACTTTGGTATATGCCTGAATTAGTTAGTGGTGAGATAATCCATTATGATATGGTTATTATGGATACGCGATTAATTACTGATGCAATTGTAGAGCATGAAAATACTCATACAGGGCCTACGGATATTTTAAGAGAAAAAATAGGAGAAGAACCTCTTGTTCACTTTGGTAGAGTAGATTACTTTTTAAATAATTATTTTCAGGGCCGTTTTGAAGATGGACTTGCAGCAAGAGATGATCCTATTATTATTCTAGCAGATGAAGAAATTGCAGACCAAATAGGAGAAATAGTTGAGCAAAGAGAACAAAGAAAGCTGATTAGATTGCCTTATGATGTTGAAGAAGTTCTTAGAGAAGTTAAGTTAGATTTGGCTGCATTGGATTAGTTCTATTTTCCTACCAAACATTTAAAAAATCAATATATCCTTATTGAGAATATATTTAGAAGTAGTTATTTACTCTTTTTTGGCAATATCTTCAAGTGATTTTTTTGCTGCTTCATCAAATTCTTCTTTAGTAGTTACTTCATCTGCTCGTTTTCTAACAGCTAAAGAATCTAATGTAATACGGGCAGCTTTGGATCTGAATGCTTCCTCTTTTCTTAATTCTAATAACATTGCGATTCCCATTTTTGAAAGATTGTCGCTAAGAATTAAATCGTTCATACCAGTTTTATATGAATCTGGTGTATAAATGTCTGTTTTAGGATGCATATCTTTAGTAATTGGTGAAGGTGCACATGCAGCTAGTAAAAATGTAGATATTGCGCATGCTGCATAAGTTCTTATTCGATTGTACATACTATATTCTATATTCTAGAAATATTTAAAGCTTTGCCTTTGCAAAGTTTTTTAAAATCCCACTATTTAGCTTCTAACTATGATAAGACAACCTATTGTGGCTATGATGGGTCATGTGGATCATGGAAAAACTAGTGTTCTAGATAAGATTAGAGGCAGTGCTATCGCAGCAAAAGAGGCAGGCGGAATTACTCAGGCTATTGGTGCTTCTATTATACCTACTGAAACTATTAAAAAAGTTTGTGGATCGTTATTAGATCAATTAAACTTAAAATTAACAATTCCTGGTTTATTATTCATAGACACTCCTGGTCATGCAGCGTTTACTAGTTTAAGAAAAAGAGGCGGTAATTTAGCAGACATGGCAATTTTAGTTATAGATATTAGTGAAGGATTAAAACCGCAAACAATTGAATCTATTGAGATTTTAAAATCTTACAAAACGCCTTTTATTATTGCTGCTAATAAAATAGATCTTATAAGCGGTTTCAGATCTGAAAAAGGACCGATTTTATCAACGATAAAAAAACAAAACGATCAAGTAATAAATGAAATAGACAAGAAAATCTATGAAATAGTAGGTCAACTATCAGAACATGGTTTAAATTCTGAAAGATTTGATAGAGTTGATGATTATGCTAAAACAGTTGCTATTGTTCCGGTTTCTGCTAAAACAGGTGATGGTATTCCAGAGTTATTAATGGTTTTAACTGGTTTAGCACAAAAGTACCTGGAAAAATGTTTAGAATGTAATACAGAAGGCCCGGCTAAAGGAACTGTTTTAGAAGTTAAAGAAGAAAAAGGAATGGGTAAAGTGATGGATGCAATCATTTACAATGGTTGTTTAAGAGTTGGTGAAACTTTAGTTGTTGGCGGTTTAACAGGACCTGTTGTATCAAGAGTTAAAGCTTTGTTCATCCCAGCACCATTGGCAGAAATGCGTGATAAAAGAGCAAAATTCAAATCAATTAAGGAAATTACAGCAGCAAGTGGAGTGAGAATTATTGCTCCAGGTGTTGAAGATGTTGTTTCAGGAATGCCGTTAATATCAGGAATGGATGAAGAAAAAGCAAAACAAGAAATCAAACAACAAATTGAAGAAGTTTTATTAGAAACAGATGAGCAGGGTATTGTAATCAAGGCAGATTCTTTAGGTTCTTTAGAAGCATTATCTAATTTATTAAAGGAAAAAAATATTCAGATTAAAAAAGCAAGTGTAGGACCTATTAGTAAAAGAGATATGTCTGATGCAGAAGCTAATTTTGATAAGAATCCATTGTTATCTATTGTTTTAGGTTTTAATTTAGAAGCTCCAGAAAGTATTTCAGATAAAGTTAAAGTAATTTGTCATGATGTTATATATAAGCTTATAGAAGATTTGGAAAAATGGCAGATAGATACTAAAAAACAAATGGAATTAAAATCTATGGGTGTTTTAACAAAGCCGTGTAAGATTCAATTGTTAAAAGGTTATACTTTTAGACAGTCTAATCCTGCAGTGATTGGTGCAGATGTTTTAAGCGGAACTTTGACAACTAATATTTCTTTGATGAATAAAGAGGCAAAAGTAGTAACAAGTGTTAAAGGTATTCAGGAAGAGCAGAAATCTATCAGTGAAGCTGAAAAAGGTAAAAGAATTGCTGTTTCTTTAACAGGTGTTATTATTGGAAGGCAGATTAAAGAAGGAGATACATTGTATTCTTTAGTTCCTGAAGAAGATTTTAGAAAATTCAAAGAGTATAAACAGTACTTGTCACAAGATGAAAAGGATTTGTTAAAAGAGATTGCTGTTTTAATGCGTGAGAAAAATCCTGTTTGGGGTGTTTAAATGAAAGATTCTTTAAGGATTTTGCCTTCAAAAGAAATTAAGTTTTTTAAGAAATTAATAAAAGAACAATGGGGCGCGGATTTTAAAGATGATTTTGCTTTTTTAATGAATACTAAGAATAGAATTTATATAGCTAACAAAGATATTGGTAAAGTTGATTTGGATAAATTAACAATTAATACTGTTGGAATGTATTTTGGTGAGTATAGAAAAGAAAAATTAAGATTAAGTATTGAGGGTTCGCAGTTAATAGGTCCTTTAGCTAAAAAAAATATTGTTGAGATTCCTGATGTTTTTGTAGTGCCATGGCTTAAAGGAATTGATATTGCATTAAAAGTAAAAGAAAAAGATTTTGTTATAATTAAAAATAAAACAGATTTCATGGGTTGTGGAAAAGTCATGGAAGATAAGATTCTTAATTTTGTTCCTAAGGCAAGAAGGTTGATGATTGAGGATTTGCCATGAAACTTATTCCAGAGAAGGATTGGAACAAGAAAATAGTTAAGTTAGAAAAAGAATCAAATAAAGAGAAAAAAACAACAAAACAAGTATTAAAGAAATCAATATTAAAAGCCATTCAAGATAGTATTCCAAAGAAAAAATTCGGAATTTTGTTTTCAGGAGGTGTAGATTCTACTTTAATTGCCTATTTGTGTAAAAAAGTCAAAGCTAACTTTATTTGTTACTCTGTTGGTTTGGAGAACTCCCCAGATTTGGTCTGGGCAAAAGAAATTGCTAAAAAATATAATCTAAAATTAAAAACAAAAGTTCTAAAGTTTGATGAAATGGAAAAATTATTCAAACGAACTAAGAAAACGCTTAAACATATTGATACATTATCTATAGGGGTAGGTTCTGTGTTTGTTCAGGCAATAGAATTAGGTAAAAAAGATAAGATAGATACTTTTTTTACAGGTTTAGGCTCAGAAGAGATCTTTGCAGGCTATCATTTTCATGATGAAGCAGAAGATGTGCATAAAGAATGCTGGAAAAGATTAAAATCAATGTGGCAGAGAGATTTGAAAAGAGATTATGCTATTGCTAATGCAATGAAAGTTAAGTTAATAACTCCTTTCTTAGATGAAAACCTAATCAAAACAGCTATGGGTATTCCAGCTAAAAGAAAAATAGACCAAAAAAATAAAAAAATCATTCTTAGAGAAATTGCTCAAGACTTAGGTTTGCTTAAAAAATATGCTTGGCGTCCAAAAAAAGCAGCGCAATACGGCAGTTATTTCGACAAATGCATTGCAAGGTTAGCAAGACAGAATGGTTTTATATTCAAGCAGGATTATATTAAATCTCTTTAATGCTGGTGCGTAAATTTTATTTTCATTAATTTTTCCCTATCTAATAATGATTCCTTTCCATATAGAAAATAAATAGCAAAAGACCAGCGTCTTCCAAGTAAATCGAGTGTCAATTCGATTTCTCAGTCACTGGTCTTACTTTATGCGAGAGATAGATTGCTCTCGTGGCTCAGACGCTTCTGAGCATTTTAACCAAGGCGTCTAGAGGAATTGTACAAGCAAATCAGAGCCCTCCATGTTGCGACAATCCTTTCGGGTAAACGCGCCTTGCGCACGACAGAAGTTCAAGTGCGTTCCTGGCATTTTTTTTCTGTTGTCCTAAATCGATCTAGCAACCTTTACCTTCAGTCGCTATTCCTCTTTGTTTTCGGAAAGATGGCGAAGATGTGGGACAATCAAATTGTACCTCCTTTTCCGTGTTGCGGGCCTTTTCTCAGCTTGCCTTCTTCTTCTCGTGGACCTCTGTCTTCTCGGAGGCCTCTTTCTTCTTGGCGGCTTCTTCTTTGCAGCTGCTGGGCGATGCCCTGGACTTTTCCTTCATAGGTTTCTCCTTCCTCAAGCCGGTGTTTTAGGCCCGAACGGTTCGAACCGTTTCTCCCAGTTTCCCCTGTAATCCCTTGAACACCAGGAACGCACGGTTTTGTTTGCAGGAGAAGAGTGGTCCTCACGAGAGAACATCTTCTCCTGCATGGTCAAGAATGAAGAACTTTTATCTTTTTCCTTTTGCAAGGATTATTGTTGGGGGCAAGGGAAGTTTTTGTGCTATTGCTCCAAGATAGCCTTCCCCCGCCTACTGGAGCGTTTTCTTAGAGGAAACACGTCCCTATCCCGAAAACAGGTGTGCTTCCTCCGTAGGAAAGAGTGGCAACCGACTTTTCCCCTGAAAAGAAAACCACTCCTTCCGTTACCAGGGCACCGACTCTCCAGTTGTTTTTTAATAATGCCGACTCATTCGGAATGAATCGGCACCTTGCCACATAGCCAGACAGAGTTAATGCCGAACTACGTGGCAAGTTCAGAGTATATTTCTTGTCAGTCAAAGCATTAACTCGCATAATAAATAATATTACGAGTGGGTTGGCAAACGCAGGCCATTTTTCGGAATGCATCAGGGAAAGGAGCACCCGAGTTTGACCTGCGTGAATGTTTAAAGTCCGACCAAGTGATTGTGAGGTGTTTTGAAGGCGATCGTATCTAAACTTGGTCAGACAGGACCGTAACTCAGTGTTACGGGTATAATGTAAAGCCCAGCAATGCTAATGAGGTTTTGAATGGAAGGCTTGTCGCGCGAAGTTGCATTGCTGGGCAAGCGAAGGACTCTTTTTAAAAAACACCGGGCAGCTGCGAGAAGAGAGCGGTGCACAGGATTGAGAGATGATGGTAGTCTGCTCTAATCCTTGGCTCTTTTGCGGCAAAGAATGTCCCGTTGCAGGCGACGTACTGAGTACGATACTGTCCTATTCTCGCATCAGTCGTTTTTCCGCAGAATGCCTGCTTTACGTCTCCTCTGCCGATCAGTTCTCGCATGGGCGCACCCAGGTCATGTCAGTAGGATTTTTAATCCTGCGGACAGATGCGTGAACTGCTAACTTCTCTGCAGCTTTGTGCCCGGCGTTTATCTTCAAAGCAAAGCACCTGAATTCCAGATATGATTTGGAAGGTCAAAAATGGAGAGACAGATGCCTTGCAGATTCCCAAAGCCTGCATGAGGCGCAATGCAGGCAGTATTCTTAGGATCCAACTCATTCACGAGGCGCGCCTCTTGGAAAGGATTTTCCAAAATCATTCCCTGGTTTTCCCTAATCCCTTTTAAGTTAAATAGAATTTTTTAAAACTAAAAACTACTAGAAAGAAAGAGGTTTTCCGTTTATCGACGACAAAAGCATCGATAACGAGCGGTTTTCAGGCTTCTAGTGCTTTTTCGCCCAGGTCAGTAAGCTCAATGACTTTTCTCCAGCCTTTTTGATCCTTGACTTCAGCTACTTTGATAAAGCCCAAGCCTTCGAGTTCCTTTTTTATCTCATTGCCTTTTCGTGCACTGAGCTTTAGGGCCTCGTAAACTTTCGCTGTTCCCATTTTGGGATGCCTTTTCAGGTACGTTAAAAATTTTTTTTGTTCTTTTCTAAATGAATATGATTCTAGTATAGGTTGACTAAGCATATCTCCTTTTTGTGGTCTCACTCCCGATGCTTTTGCTATAGTCTCCACACGCTGTAATTGCTTCTTTACACTGCTAATATTCGTTCTTTCTTTAAAAAGTTTTAGTCTTTTTTCTCCTAAAACTATTTTTTTCATGCGTTCACTAAGTTCTGCATCGCTTATTTTTTCTTTTTTGAGTTCAGATAATGGTACTTTTATTTCAAATGGTGTAAAATGTCTTTCAGATAGTTTGACTAAAGCAGATCCTACAGGTAATAATGTAAAAAAATTTCTAGTATCGCGAATATGCATTAAGCCGGAGATTGCATCCACATCATATGGTAGTATTTGCTGAAATCCGATATT
>DAOVMP010000118.1 GCA_030630695.1 Candidatus Woesearchaeota archaeon | reverse complement strand
CCCTGTTGTAACAAATAAAATTGAGTATTTAGATGCTTTTGAAGAAGAACAGAGCATAACTACAGCTGCTACAACTCCTATTGATAAAGATGGACACTTTGTAAAAAAACAGGCTGAAATTCGGGTTCATGGACAGCCTACATTTGGAGACGTGGAAAGAATTGACTATGTAGATGTAGCCCCCAATCAAATTATTGGCATAGCTACATCAATGATACCTTTTGTTGAACATGATGATGCTGTTAGAGCATTAATGGGGTCTAATATGCAGAGACAAGCAGTTTCTTTAATAACTCCAGAAGCTCCTATTATTGGAACAGGTGTTGAAGCAAGAGCCGCAGAAGATAGTGGACAGGTTACTAGGGTAGAAAAGGACGGAAAAGTAACTTCTGTTCAAGCAAACAAAATTACAATAAAAGATTTAAAAGGGAAAGAGCATGAATATAATTTATCAAAGTTTGTTCGTTCAAATGCATCAACATGTATGAATCAGCATCCTATAGTTAATAAAGGCGACAAGGTAAGAGCCGGAGATGTTATTGCTGATGGAGCTTCTGTTGATCAAGGAGAACTGGCTTTAGGAAAAAATATTTTAATGGCTTATATGCCTTGGGAGGGTGGAAATTTTGAAGATGCTGTCTTAATTTCAGAAAGACTAGTAAAAGAAGATGTATATAGTTCTATTCATATAGAAAATTATTCAATAGATGTTCGTGACACAAAGTTGGGTCCAGAAATTATTACTAGAGATATACCTAATATTGGCGAAGAAAGATTAAAAGATCTTGATAAAGATGGAATTATAAGAGTAGGGGCAACTGTTAAATCTGGAGATATTTTAATAGGTAAAATTACTCCTAAGGGAGAAACAGAACTCTCAGCAGAGGAAAAGTTATTAAGAGCAATTTTTGGTGAAAAGGCAAAAGATGTTAAAGACTCATCATTATACCTTGAGCATGGTGAACATGGTAAAATTGTTGATATTAAATTCTTTTCCAGAAAAATGGGAGATAAGTTGCCAGCAGGAGTTATAAAAACAATGCAAGTAAGTGTTGCTCAATTAAGAAAAATTCAGGTTGGAGATAAGATGGCAGGAAGACACGGAAATAAAGGCGTTACATCAAAAATAATCCCAGAAGAAGATATGCCGTTTATGGAAGATGGTACTCCTATTGATATTATTTTAAATCCGCTTGGTATAATTTCACGTATGAATTTAGGCCAGGTTTTAGAAGCACATCTTGGATTAGCAGCAAAAAAATTGGGATATAAAGTTTCAACACCGCCGTTAAATGGAGTGACAAATAAACAGATAAGAGAAGAACTGGAATAAGCCGGGTATCCTAAAGATGGGAAAGTTCAGCTTTATGATGGGAGAACAGGAGAGCCGTTTGATAATAAAACAACAGTAGGAATATCATATATGCTAAAGCTTAATCATCTTGTTGAGGATAAAATACATTCAAGATCAATTGGTCCTTATTCTTTAATAACCCAGCAGCCATTAGGGGGTAAGGCTCAATTTGGCGGACAAAGATTTGGAGAAATGGAAGTATGGGCGCTGGAAGCATATGGAGCGGCATATACTTTACAAGAAATTTTAACTATTAAATCTGATGATGTCAACGGAAGGAGTAGAGCTTATGAGTCAATTATCAAAGGTGAGGAAATAGGAAAAATTAACGTTCCAGAATCATTTAATGTTTTAATCAGCGAGCTCAAAGCATTGAGTATAAACGTTGATTTATTAGATACAAATAAAAGAGTTGTTGCTTTATCAGAAGATGAGGTGGAAGGCGCAGCAAAAACAATGGAAAGGTCTTCTTACTTTATAAAAAACAAAGAAACATATGCTAAAAAGGAAGAAAAGCCTAAAAAATAATTTATTTTTCCCGCCAGAGGCGGGTCCGTCTTTGGCGGAAACTTTAAATCAAATTTATGCCGACTCCTTCTTCTACAAAAACCACATTTGCATTCAATGAAGTTAGTAGATTACCTAATTTTAATTCTATTAAACTTAGCTTAGCTTCTCCTAAAAAAATTCATGAATGGTCAAATGGTGAAGTTTTAAAACCAGAAACTATTAATTATAGAACACAAAAACCAGAAAGAGATGGTTTGTTTTGTGAAAAGATTTTCGGCCCGACTAAAGATTGGGAATGTTATTGTGGTAAATATAAAAGGATAAGATATAAGGGTATAGTTTGTGATAAGTGCGGTGTTGAAGTAACAAGAAAAAGTGTAAGACGTGAGCGTTTTGGACATATTGATCTTTCTGCACCAGTAACACATATTTGGTTTTTAAGAGGTATTCCTTCTAAGATAGGTATTGTTTTGGATTTATCAATTCAGCAATTAGAAAAGATTGTTTACTTTGCAAATTTTATAATTACAAAAGTTGACGAGGATTTAAAAAAAGAAGCATTAGTGCAGATTAGTCAAGAATTGAAACAAAAGGTTAAAAATTTAAATAAAAAAACAGAAATCCAAATCAATGAATTAAAAAAGAAGATTGATGAGATAAAAAATGTCAAAAGCTCTAAGTTAAAAAAAGATTTGGAAAAAGAAGCAAAGGAATTAGAGGAATTTAAAGAAAATAGAGTTAGTAGATTTAATGGAGCTGCAGATTTGGCTAAAAAAGAACTAAGACAAATAAAACCCTTAAAAATTATTTCAGAAAGTAAGTATAAAGAGCTTTCTCTAAAATATGGACATGTATTTAATGCAGATATTGGTGCAGAGGCAATTAGAAAACTATTAGAGAAGATTAATTTAGAAGAGCTAGTTAAAAATTTAAATGAAAAGATAAAAGAAGCTCCAGCGTCTAAACAAAAGAAACTTGTTCGTAGAGCCAGATTAGCACAGAGTTTCATTAAAAATGAAATTCATCCAGAATGGATGGTATTAACGACTATTCCTGTAATTCCTCCAGATTTAAGACCAATGGTTCAATTAGATGGAGGTCGTTTCGCAACATCTGATTTAAATGATTTATATAGAAGAGTAATTAATAGAAATAAT
>DAOVMP010000133.1 GCA_030630695.1 Candidatus Woesearchaeota archaeon | reverse complement strand
ATGATTTTGATATTTGCATTTCTTGCTGTTTCTACATCGCTGACCATATCTCCGATATAGATGACTTCTTTATAGCGAGGGTTCGCAAGAACACTGCGCGGTTGAGAGAATAGATTTCTCGAAACCCGCAGAGAATTGCGTATAGAAACCCGAGCTAGGTAAATCTTTTATTCTTGTTCTGTAAAAAATAAAAATGAGCATGTAATGGTCATGCTCTGGAAAAAAGAAACCAAAGCTAGTTGTAGCTTTCTTCTATAAAAAACCATCGGAGAAAAAAAATGAAAAACGAACTAAAAAGTAGTGGCCACACTATTGGCGAAAGTAACTTGCACTTGCAATTTACCCCCAGCATATCGGCGAGATATTTTCGCCGATCCATTAGTACGCGAACTGACAATAGCTTATACCGTCGAGAGAGCAAAAAAAATGAAAATCGAAATCGCAGCAATAGAATGCGGCACAGATCACTTGCATTTATTTGTTAAAAACTGGAAAAACTGGTCAGTATCAGTTTTAGCAGGCCAACTAAAAACTTATTCAAGCAGACTGATGAGAAAAGGACATAAAGAAATGTTCAAAGATAAACTATGGGGCAATAAATTCTGGAGCGCAGGATACTTCTACAGAACAGTCGGCGCAGTAAACTCAGAAACAATAAAAAAATACATCCAAGAAGGACAAAAAAAACACTGGCAAACAACAGAACAAAAAAAACAACAAACACTAATCAACTACGCTAGCTGAACCCGGCAAAGACGCCACGCGGTTGAGTCCCGCAGGACGAAACCCGTGGTAGTTCACGACTTAGTTTAAGTTTTTCCAGGCATTTTAGTAATGCTTCGGGATTTGGTTTGATTTTAAATACGTCGCCATTTCCTATTATGATATCAAAGAATTTTAATAATCCATAATCTTCAAGCTGATGTTCTATAATTTCTTTATGATTTGTTGATACAATTGCTAAAATATATTTTTTACTTAATTTAGCTATAATTTCTTTTATTCCGGCAATAAGCGGAATGCCGGTTCTCTTAATATATTCGGCATAATTAAGATTTTTTAAATCTTTCAAAGAAATTCCTAAATTTCTATAATTGGTTCTATACTCTCTCGGATCAAACCATTCTATAAATTCCTCTTTTGATATAAATGGTAGTTTTATGTCATGTGCTTTGCACAAATCTCTATAAAAATCATAATGGACTTCAACGCCATTATTTATTACACCATCAAAATCAAAAATTATTGCTTTAATATTCTTCATTTTAAAAAACCTCCAAAAATTAATTTTACTTCAAAAGAATAAGTATAATTTATAGAAAAGATTAGTAGTTTATAAAGGTTTAGTAAATAAACTGGCTTATGCTTTGGTTATTATTCCATAAACTGCTCTTAAAAATATAAAAGGCAATTTTCTTCCATCTTCAAGTTCTACATCTTCTAATACTATATTTAGACTCATATCAAATGCTTTTAAAATACCAACAAATCTTTTTCCATTACTTAACTCAATAAGAACTCTTTTATTCTTTGCCTCTTGCAAATTGTCAAACGGTCTTTTCATACTTTATCACCGACCATAATCTAATACATAAAATGGTAATACATTATAAGAAAACAGCAGAGTATATAAAACTTTTTAATAAAAGGAATAAGTTTAATCTAAGCTGGGAGCATAATTAGATTAACGCAAATTTTTCTCCTCTTTTAGAATTATATTGGGTTGTTCTTTTTATTGTTGGTTTTTATAGGTCTTTTGATTCATTATTAAGGACATACGCTTTAATTTTCATAGTATATCCTTTTTCTCCAATTTTAACTCTTCCTCGGAATTCATCATCATACCAATTATTACAAACTGCTTTATGTAATGTGGCAGATACAACGGTTTCTTTTGCACCTCTTCTTCCAACAGAGAGTTATTATCTGATTCCAATGTATTTCACCTAATAACATAATAAGTTTTGGCAGTTTATAAAGCTAATGGTGTTGCGAACTTCTGGGAATTAAGATTATGCCTAATCTTTAAATACTATAAACTTTTAAGAGAATGTATGAAGCCTAGTAAATTATCAAATAGAACGATTGTTAAACGGATGAAGTCACCAAAAACAAGGGCCTTTTTGAGTGATTATGTTGTTGGCCGCGTAGGCCTTTATCGCGGGACTACTATATCCCCAAAGAAGAAGATAACTGAACTCTGGTTAAACATGTATCCTAGAACTATAACCGTCCAACAAATTTTAATTGCTTCTACAGGTTGTAGAGGAATGCCTTATACTCGAATAAAAAACGCGTTTATGCATCTGCTCTATAACGACAAAAAAACCGATTTTTTAGAGTCAGGGAAAAAGTTATTAACTGGGGAGGCCGTTGCACATGATTTAATTTCTGCAATTGAAAATGCAGACTTAGGTAATAGAAAGATACATTACTTTAAAGAGCCAGAAGAAACATTCAAGAATGAAAACAAAACAATAGTAGATGATGCAACTTCTTTTTCTTTTATTTTAAGAAATAATTCATACATACACCAAAAAATACCCTCAAAATTTGCAAAATCAAGCAAACAAGATAAAGAGGCAATATTCTTTTAATAAATATTAAAGTTCAATTTCAGGGCTTTGAATCAGAAGGTTTAAGAATTCTATATT
>DAOVMP010000020.1 GCA_030630695.1 Candidatus Woesearchaeota archaeon | reverse complement strand
TTTTGCATAAACATGCCTTTCCTGCAAATCAACGAATTTGCCGGATAAATAATCAAGAACTTCATTAAAATCTTTTAAATTTAAGTCTTTATAGCAATAGCTCATTTTGATTCTTTTATACATTTCTTTTTCATTCCAGACTTCTTCTAGTGCCATTCCAAATATTTGTTGTGCTAGAACATCTAAACAATTTGTTGGAATGTGTATTTTATCGATTTTTTTCTCAACAGCAGACTTCATTAATACTGCACATTCTACTAAATCGTCCCGATTCATAACAATTACCCGTGCTTTAACCTTATCTTTTAACTTATGTCCTGCTCGACCTGCCCTTTGTAAAAATCGAGCAACTGATTTTGGCGAACCAATGCAAATAACAAGATCTATGTAACCAATATCAATTCCTAATTCGAGTGAAGTAGAACAAACAACTACTTTTAATTCTCCTTTACGCAATCGATTTTCTATTTGTAGTCTTAATTTCTTTCCAAGACTGCCGTGATGCGCTCCGATATTGTCAGAATATTTTTTAGGGTATTTATCTTTAAGATAATCCACCATTCTTTCTGTTGCTGCGCGAGTGTTTGTAAAGATTAAAGTTGTTTTATGTTCTTGAATCAAATCATCTATCAATCGATACATATTATACTGTAATTTTTCATGTGTTGTTTCGATTAAATCTTCTACAGGGCTCATGACTTGCAAATCCATTTCTTTAATAAATTGCACATCAACTATTTTACATTCTCTTGTTGGTCCTACTAAGAATTTTGCAATTTCTTCTAATGGCGCAACTGTTGCTGAAAGTCCAACTCTACACATGTGTGTTGCTAAATTATCTAATCGTTCTAATGATAAAGATAAATGCACTCCTCTTTTGTTTTCAGCTAAAGCATGAATCTCGTCTACAATACACCAGTCTACTTCTCTTAAATGATTTCTGAATTTTATAGAGCTTAGAACTATTGCTAAACTTTCAGGAGTAGTTATCAATATATGCGGAGGTTTTTTAAGCATTTTAGTTTTTTCATTTTGTGTTGTATCTCCTGTTCGAACAGCTACTCGTATTCCTAATTTTTTATCTGCAATCTCTTCAATTTCTGCAAGCGGTTCAATAAGATTTTTATGGATATCATTATTTAGTGCTTTCAAAGGAGAAATGTAAACACAATAGATTTTATCTTGTAGTATTCCTTTTTCTGCATTATCGACTAATTCATTAAGTATAGATAAAAATCCAGTTAAAGTCTTAGTAGCTCCAGTTGGTGCAGAAACTAGAATGTTTTGACGACTATGTATCTCCATAACTCCATACTTCTGCGGTAGTGAAAATGATTTAAACTTAGAATAAAACCATTTCTTAACAGTAGGATTTAACACACGCTCAAGCTCTTCCGTAGTATTCTCTTTCCTCTTAAACTTTATCTTTTCCATATTGAAAATAATTAGTAATAAGTTTCAATCAACCTAGTATAGTGTAGAGATTTAAATAATTAATGAAAAAAAGAATTAAAGCGTATGATAAGCTCTGGCAATGTTTTCTAATTCTCGGTAAATAGCCGTCCGTTCTGTATTCCCTGCTTTTTCAGCCATTTTTGCAGCACTTTCCCAATGACCTCCTTGTTCATCTTTTTCAGCTTCTTTTAAAAATAAGTCCTTTGACATTAAACGAAATTCTTCAGAAAGACCTGATGCATCTTTTTCTTTGCAAATTTGCACAACTTTTAGTGCTATATCCGCAGCCCGATCATAATGCTCTTTGACAACATATTCTTCTATTTGTTTACGATAACTAGAAATCGCACTTTCAAAATTACCTTTTGTATTTTCAATTTGTGCTATTTCTTCATGCGATCCAAGTTTTTTAGCATATTCTTCAACTTTATCTGTTAATCCATGTTCCTTTGCAAGATTTCTTGCATCCACTAATTTATCTCCTTTTTCAAACAAGGATAATGCTCTTGGTAGATCTTTTTGACTTTCGAAATAGTTTGCTCCTTCTTCAAATTTTTTAAGTTTAACATATGCATCAAAAATCTTCTCACTTACATCATTTGACTTTCCCGCACCAACGTCTATCATTTTTAAAACTTCTAATTGTTCTTTTAAAGTCCAAGATTCTTTTTTTAATCTTTCAATTTCTTTAAAATATAACTCTCTAGCCACACCTATATAGTATGCAGAGTAATTACTCAACAATAACGCCTGTCCTGCAGCTTTCATGAATTTTCCTGCTTTTTCAAAATTTTCTGATGCAAGTTTTGGTCGTTCTGTTTCAGCTGCTATTTCTGCTAGAAGTTCAAATTTATTGTTTTCTTCACAAAGCTCAATCGCATATTCCTGAAGATCTGTTTCTTTAGCAATCGTTATTAACATTGTATTTGTAACAAAACGGCCATGTCCTTTTTTATCTATAAATAATTGTTTAAATAATTCTTTTGCTTCTGTCTCTTGCTTTAATTCAAGATGTTTATTTACTGCATCTGAAAATTTTTGATGTTTTGTACATAACTCAATATATTCATCATTTAAGCCAAGCTCATGAGCAACCCTTATTGCCCTATAATCTCCTGCTTCGTTATAGAGTTCAAATGCTCTTTCATTAAAAGAAAACTCTACAGCAATTTCTGCTGCTTTTGTTTTATCTGTTTTTGCTGTTAAATCAATTGTTTTTTCAATCCATAGTATTTTTCTTGCAAGACCTGCTGCAGTTTTAATTGGTTCATCATTTTTATGTCCCGGCCTATCATCTTCTTCATAAACCTTCTCAAGAATGGCAATAGCCTCTCTGACATGTTCTTCTGGAACAGTATATTGTTGAGATAAATGCACAACTGCTCTTGCTCTTCCCAGCGGAGTGCTTAATTTATTTATTAAATTACCTAGATCTTTTTGATTTTGTATCATTATAACCAACCTCAAGAACTCCAAAAGGTATAAGTTATATAAAAATGTGTTATCACCATCTTCTGGTTAAATAATTAGTGATTACAAATTTTTAAGCAGCACTTAACCATTCAACAAATTCTTCAAACTGTTTTTTTAATTCAGGATTCGGGCCTGGAGCAATTACTGCATGAGAAAGCATTCTAGGAGTTACTTTTACGTTTTTTAAGGCTCTCTTAACCTCTTCTTTAATACCTATAATGTATTTTGTGTCTAAAGAATAATCAAATCTATAAGTTCTTACTCTAATCATTATACCTTCTATGTTTTCGTCTTTATTCCTGCTTCCGCAAACATATACATCATAATGAATATCTTTTCTAATAGTTCTTCTGCAAATTAATTCTAGAACAGAATCAAAATCTAATAACTCATCCATATATCTGCCATTATTTCTTCCTATTTCCGCTCGTGCCAATAATGATAATTCATACATTTTCCCTAATTATATAGCTTTTAAAGTTTAAAAAAGTAATGACACATTTAGGAAATTATGCAAGTGCTAATAAAGAACCACTACCAAACACAGCAACAATACATACTCCAAGAACTATTCCATAAACAATCTTATTCCATTTCAAAACTTTAAATCCATCAAATATGGGAAATGGAAGCATATTAAACAAAGCCAACCAGAAATTTATCATCATTCCTGGTTTTGTAACAGGCAAAGTAAAAGGCATAAACAAAGCAATAACTAAAAATAAAATTCCTAACAATATATTCATCATAGGACCAGCCAAAGCAATATGTCCATACTTACGTTTAGTCAGATAACCTCGAATTACTACTGCTCCTGGTGCTGCAAAGATAAATCCGAAAAAACTAAACAATAAAGCAATGAACAACATTGTATTGTTGGCATAAAACTCTGCATGTGCTCCATATCGCTTAGCAGCATAACGATGAGCTAATTCGTGTAATATAAATCCCAATCCCACTGTAAAAGCAGATACTAAAAATATAACTAAAATAGAAGTATCAAAAAACCCTCCGCCGCTAAATGCAATTGCAAATGCTAGAGATATGATAAACCAGGCTTTTACTAAATCCCTAAGCTCACGCGTTATTTTCATTTAGAATCAAATTAGTTCTTATGTTTTTATATTTTGCCTTTTTACAACCCAAAAGCATCTGTAAATTCTTTGATTTTCATGTAATTTACAAAGAATTTGCTTCCTTGCTCTGTTAAGATAAAATATTTTTTTCCTTTAACTTCAGTCTCTTCAATCATTTTCTTAGACATTAACTGTGCTAAATATTCTTTCATTCTTTTATGTGATAAATTAGATTTATACAATAAATGAGTAGGTAATATTTTCCCACCTTTGTCATTGATAGCTTTCAGCATATCATAGATTATATCAATCTTGCTTCTTCTGACACTCATTTTCCATGTACCTTGACTAACGCCACAAATAATAATAAAAATCCAATTATTTGCGCTATATGCGCCCCTAAATATAATTCAGGAGAGATCAGTGTGCCTAAAAATAATGCCTGTGTTATTGTTAAAAATAAAAAAGCCAATGCAACGAATTTTGGTGTTACTGCTTTTTTCTTTCTAGCGTTCTTAAAGAAGAACCAGGTTACAAATGCAAACATTACAAACGCAACCCAATAAAACGCCACATAGTATGAGCTGGATACAAATATCACTGCTAAAACACACATCATTAATGCGCCAAATAATTTTTTCTCTCTGACTTCAAAAGCCCAGGCAATTAATAATACTAAGGCTGCTAAAGTAAAAAGTATGTGTATTCCATATCCTACTAAGAAAATTTTAGCTAATGCACTTACATCAAACCATTGCTGGTGTATTGCAAAATTAGTTATTGTTCTGGATAAATGACCTAATGCCAGTCCAAGAAAGGCAATACTGTAATACTTGTATCTCTGCATATTACATAATTTATAGGTCTTATAGCTCATTAAGAACACAATAAACAAGATTATAGTCCCTGCTAATTCAAATATAGAATCAATGCCAAAAAACCATTTAGGTCCTTGTAGTGCAACCAACCCCAAACTAATACCCATGGTATGATAGCATATTTGTCTCTTTTTAAAGCTTACGGATTTCTAGTAAGGATACTATGTTAAGACCGGCTCTTCATAAGGGATTTATATACGTTTATTATTTGATATAATATAATAAAGTCGCTTTTATTATACAAAAACGAGGCAGCGCGAAATCAAGAATTTCGCTGGTCTCAATTTTTTCAAAAAATTGAGGTGATTCGAATGTACGAAATTCAAGAGGATATATTTGCTTTGGATTGTTTGTTTCAAAATGGAATAATTGACCTTAATGAGTTGCATTACATGCGTGATTACCTTGAATCACTGGCTTATGCTCAATAACACCTAAAAGACACGGGGCACAGAGCTTGCCCCTGTCGCTTTCAATTATAATCTACCACCTCTCAAATCTTTTGAAGGCCTAAAAAAGGCCTTTTCTTTTTTTTTCTCGTGTTTTGTCACAAACTTTATAAATCGAGTTTTTTTTCTTAATTAAAATGGCAATAAGTAAAGAAGATAAACGATATAGAATAAAGATTGAACAAATATATTATGAAATATATATGAATCATGCAGCTGATTTTGCTGAAAAAGGTAATGTGGACAATACACTTATTTTTTTAGATCTAGCAGAGGATTTTTTAAATCCTTCTTTCAGAGATTCATACGAAAGAAAGAAAAAACTAACATTGTCTTATGCATATCAAAAAGGTATACCCTTTTGTCTAGACCGTATTGAAGATATGTTAGCCGGCAAAGAATCTGAACCAAAAGTTAAAGAAAAATTCAAAGATCTCAGACGCAGAAATATAAGAAGTTTATTAGATGATGCTCGTGAATATCAAAAAAAGATTGCAAATCCTGATTCTTTTAAAGAAAGAATAAGAGATGTAGAAAAGGCAGTATCTAGACAATTAAGAAAAATAAAAAGATAATTCTCACCAATCACAATAACATCTTAATGCTTTGATATATGCTGATCGATAATTATCTGCAACTTTGTCAATTCTTAGATTTTCTAGATTTTCTTCTGCTAAACTCATGCTTAACTGGAATTCTTCCGTATCAACTTCACATGGTGATGATTTTAAAGTTGCAATTAAAATCATTCTTTCAGATTCGATTAAATCACTTATTGCTTTTCTAGCCAGCCATTTCAAATTATTATTGCATAATGCATCATCTTCAACTACAGTATATGGTTCTCCTTCTATTTCTACTGTAAATGTTCGTGGTTCATATCCTGTAGGTATGCGTGGTTGTGCTAAACATCCTAATTGTGCTAAATTATATATTGCTTCCATGTCTAAATCAAAAAATTCATGTCCATCACAGCTTAATGAGCTTCCTCGTGCAAAAAATTTTGGAAAAGTTGATTCTAATATGTTCATTCTTGCCTGTATTAGTTTTGTTCTGTCTAAATCTCTAACTCTATAATCATATGGATGCGGCAAATAATCTAATATTTTATTTCTTAGTTGTATTGCTCTTGTGATCAATTGTGTTTCTGATATTGAACTTCCTACTGTTATTGGTACTGGTGATGTTTGTAACCGTTTGGTTGAAAAATATCCTTTGTCAAAAACTACATGATTTGTGTTTGTTGCTGCAAATCCACTAACTAGAACTAATAAAACAATTAAAAAAATAATAAAAACAAAATTTTTTGAATTCATATTAATTTATTGTATAGCCAGGCAAAGATAAATCCGCCTACTAAGCCGTCTAAAAATCCCCAAATTCCGCCAACTATTGATCCTACTAGGTTTATATCATATCCTACATATATAGAACCGCATAGTGCAACTATTTCTGCTCCATAGCCAGCATAGGTTGCTGCTAAACCCATTAGGAACATTGCCAATCCTAAGATTATTCCTAGTGCAAGTCCGAATTTTGGAGCATTTAGACCGCAGGGTTTACAAGAACTTGTTTTAACTGGTTTTACTACTCTCCTCTTTTTTGCCATAATT
>DAOVMP010000037.1 GCA_030630695.1 Candidatus Woesearchaeota archaeon | reverse complement strand
AGACAGAAGTCTTATCTAAAACTTATAGAATAACCGTCTTTAGCAGCAATTGTTTCAATTCCTGTTTTTTCTTGAATTAGTTTTGCTTGTTTTTCTATGCCTGCTTTTATCATTGGTTCTGAAAAATGTTGTATTATTGCTTTTTTTGGTTTTGTTTTTTTAAGAAAGTCAATTACTTGATCTGTACTTGTATGGTGTGCAGGCCGAATTAATGAATCTGTGTAAGGAATAAGAACATTAAAGATTAATAAATCCATGTTTTGATAAAACTCTTCTAGTTTAGATATACTGCCATCACCAAGATATCCGATTTTGGTTTGACTCATAATTTTTATTCCTAATCCACAGTTTACATGGTCATTTGGAGTGGCTTCAAAAGTTATATTTCCTATTTTTACTTTATCTCCTGACGCAACTCCGATTACTTTTGCAGGGATTCCTTGTTGAAATTTTCCAATGCATGGTAAATAATCAATAGAACCGTCTAAACATTTTTTGCCAGCAATTAAGAAACTGTTTGGTTTGTATAATGCATCTATTAATGAATTTGCATCGGTATAATGATCTGGGTGTGGGTGTGTTACTATTAAACCGTTTAAAGCAGTTAAATTAATATTATATTTTCTGGCATTAACTATTGTTCCTGGTCCAGGATCAAGAATAAATTTCAAGCCGTCTATTTCAAAATAAAGTGCACTGGTGTTGATTTCTTGTTTTAATACTCCCGCATCTCCTGCTCCTGTTCCGATAAATGTCAGTTTGTTCATTAATAGTTTTTTAAAGGTAATTAGTTTATAAAGATTTGTATAACCACAACCTTTTTAAATACCCCTTTACTCTTCCTATATAGTGAGATACTGGGGGTTTCTATAATACACCCAAGGTATTGATGGAGGCTAATAAAAATGTTTTACAAGGTTGAATTAAAAGATCATATTCGAGTCTCTCCAATGTATTTTGGATCTGACTTGAAAGAATCAGTTACTAAAAGTATTAAGCTGAAATACGACGGATTAATCAATGCAGATTTAGGTGTTGTGATTGATGTTGTTGGTGTTAAAGATATAGGTGAAGGTGTTGTAATTGCCGGCGATGGTGCAGGTTATTATGAGACTGTTTTCGAAGTTATTGTTTTCAGACCTGAATTACAAGAAGTAATCAAGGGTAGAATAAGAGATATTGCTGATTTTGGTGCTTTTATCACAATGGGGCCGATTGATGGAATGATTCACGTTTCACAGACAATGGATGATTTTGTTTCTTTCTCAAAAGAGAAAGTACTAAGCGGTAGAGAATCTAAAAGAGCTCTAAGGATTGGTGATGAGTGCAGAGCAAGAGTTATTGCAGTTTCATTTAAAGATATAACAAATCCAAAGATTGGATTAACAATGAGACAGCAGGGCTTAGGAAAATCTGAATGGATTGAAGAAGAGAGAAAGCCTAAAGCGGTTCCAAAAGCAGATAAAAAAGCTGTTGCTAAAAAGAAGAAGGCTAAAAAATAAAGGTAAACTAAAATGAAAAGAAAAGCTTGTAAAAAATGTAAAATGTTTGTTGAAGGCGATACCTGCCCAACATGTCATGAAGCTCAGTTTGTTACAAACTGGAAAGGCAGGTTAAATGTAGTTGATGCTAACAAGTCAGAGATTGGAAAAAAGATAGGTATTAAAGTAAAAGGAGAATATGCTATTAAGGTGTCATAAATATGAAAATAGAAATTACAGAAAAAAAAGATAATCCATTATTAGCTAGACAGGAAGTTAAAGGAACTTTAACATTTAACACTGCAACCCCATCTAATGATGAATTGCAGAAAAATCTTGCTAAACAATTAAATGTTGATAAGGAATGTATTAGGATGAAGAAAATAGGAACTCATTATGGTGTTTCTAAGGCAGATTTCTTGGCTTTTGTTTACAATTCTAAAGAAGAGTTGGAAAAAATCGAGCCAGCTCCTAAAAAATGGGTTGAAAAGCAGGAAAAAAAGCAAGAAGCTGCTAAAAAGAAGACCGAAGAAGCTGCTAAAGCAAAAAAAGAAGCAAAAGTAGCTAAGGAAGAGGCTCCTAAAGAAGAAGCTAAACCTAAAGAGAAGAAAGAAGAAGCAAAGGAAGAAAAGCCTGTTGAAACTAAAAAAGAAGTTTCTAAATCAGAAGAAAAAAAACAAGGTGCTGAATAATGGGAGAAAAAAAGCCTAGACGTAAGAGAAAACCTATTAATACTTGGAAATTCTTTGAAACCCAAGAAAAACAAAGTTTTTCTGGGCCCCAGGAATCAAAGGTTTCTGCGGAAAAAGGGGATTCAATACAAAGAAAAAGAAAATCCTGTCCAAAATGCGGAGCAGGAGTCTTCATGGCTCAGCACAAAGGAAGAATAACTTGTGGTAAGTGTCACTACAGTGAATTTGAACTCAAAAAGAAGAAAGAGCCTAAAAAGGAACATAAGAAGTAATTATTTTTATTTAATATTCTCTCCACTCTGCAAAGCAAGAATATCTTCTGTAGTTAATTTCCCGCCTTTTTTTATTTTTTCTTCTGCTTCTTTTTTTCGTTCGCTTAGTTTCTTTTTTGTTGCGTTTTCTCGTTTTTGTTTCTTTTCTTTTCGCTGAATATTAAGTTTGGAATTCAACGCACTTAATTCACAAAGCTTTCCTTCTAATTCCGTATTTATTTTAGAAATCTCTTCTTTTTTTGCACTGATTTCTTTGTTAAATTTATCTTCGTCAACTTTTAATTCATCTATTTTTTTGCTTTCAGTAATGATAATCTCATGTTTTTCCTGACTTTTTTTAGCTTTGTCCTGAATATCTTTATGAACTTTATCTGCTGTTTTCTTTTCAGTATCAATATTCTTGCTTAATTCACTTGTTTTTTCCCACACATCGCTTACTGCCCGCAATTCTTTGTATTGTTTCTTTAAACTTTTAATTACTTTCATTATTTTTTTCTCTTTTTCAAAATTAAGTGCAGAAGTTTCTATTTGCGTTTCTAATTTGTCTATTTGTATTTTGATTGCAGAAGGTTTTTCTTTGATTTTGTGTTTTTTCTCTACTTCTTTTCTTTCTTTGTGTTTTTCCTTGATTTTTTTGATTTTAGATTGTATGCCTGTATTTAATTTCTTTCGTTCTTCTTTATTTCTTTTGACTTGAAAGGTTAGATTGTTTCTTTCTTTTCTTAATTTGATTGTTTGAGAAATTAGTTTTCGAATTTGTTCACTAACTTTGTTTTTCTTAGAAAAAGCATCTTCTTTTTGGTCGTTTAACTGGTTTAATCCAGTTCTTAGCTCTTTTATTTGTGTTTTGAGCTCATTTACTTGTCTTGTTAGTTCTTTTGTTTCTTCTGGTGTCAACATAGGTTAGATTTATTAAAAAATAATAAAAATAAATCTTTACCTCCTTAGCCGAATAATGCTCCTAGTCCGGCTGCAGCTTGTGCTTCGTCTTTTTTCTCGTCTTTCTTAGCTTCTTTTTTCTCTGCTTTTGCTTCGCCGCCCGTTGGTGCTGCTGGTGCAGCTGCAGGTGCGGTTGCTGCTTTTTTAACAGCTTCGTCTATGTTTACTCCTTCTAAAGAAGCTATTAGAGCTTTGATTCTAGCGTCGTCTGTTTTAACGCCTGCTGCTTCTAGGACTTTTTTAACTGTTGCTTCCTCTACTTTTCCACCTGCTTTGTGGATAAGCATTGCCGCATATATGTATTCCATTTTTTTAACTACCTCCAACTCTGTTGGAGACCAGCGAAACCAACGAAGTTGGTGCCAAAAAGCAAAGCTTTTTGAGCATCTTGGATTTCGCGCTGCCTCCGATAAATATTATTTTTCTTCCTTGTTTCTCAATGTTCCTTCTTTTTGTAATTGATTCAGCAAATCTGCTGCTTGATCTTGAGTTACTTTTCCTTGTTTAGGATGTGATTTTTCTTCAGGTTCTGTTGATTTTTTCTCGTCTGCCTCTTTCTTTAAGTCTGCTGCTTTAGGGACTTCTTCTTTTAGTTTTTCAGGAGTTTTTCCCTCAACTTTTGGTTCCGGTTCTTCAGACTTTTTTTCTTCAACCTTTGGCTCTTCTTTAGCAACTTCTTCCTTTTTTGGTTCCTCTTTTACTGGTTCAGGTTTCTTCTCTTCTAATTTAGGTTCTTCCTTAGGCTTCTCTTCAACTTTAGGCTCTTCCTTTTTCTTTTCCACTTTCGGCATTTCTTTCTTAACTTCTTCCTTCTTCTCTTCTACTTTTGGTTTCTCTTCTTTTTTCTCCTCAACTTTCGACGCCTCTTTCACTTCTTCCTTAAGCTTTTCTTCAACCTTTGGCGCTTCTTTTTTCATTTCTGGCTTTGCTACAGAATCCTCAGATTTCTGGGGCGCAGAAGAGCTTTGCTTTTCTTGCGCTTCAACCTTTGGCTTCTCTTTCGGTGTTTCTTTTACTTCTTCCTTAGGCTTCTCTTCCTTTTTAGGTTCCTCTTTCTTTTCTTGAACAGGAATATCCTTAAGTTCACTTTTCACAGATAGCATTTCGCGTTCAGCTTGTTCAACTAATTCTTCTGCAATTAAGTCGCACATGATTTTGCCTTCTTTTGCAACTGCTTTTGCTTCTCTAAATGCTTTTTTAACTATTTCTTCAGTAGTATCAGAACAAAAATATGATGCTTCAATAGCGAGATTATAAGCTTCAGTGGCTGCTAAATTTAAGTTAGTCATGAATTGTTCTTCATCAACATCTAGAACTGTTTTAGTATATATAACTCCGTTTTCATATACTGCTTTGATAGTTAAACCGATTTCCATTGGTTCGATTCCTAATCGAGTGAGTATAGAAGCAAGAGCTTCCTTGATAACATCTCCTTCCTTGCATACAGTAGTATCGTTTTTAATTGCGATTTTACCAGCTTCTACTCCTGATTTAATTCCTAGAGCTCCAAGCTCACCAATAACCGGTCCTGGTGCAAATGGTGTAGGGCCGGCAGGAACTATGATATCATTTGGTGCTATTTGGTCTGCTTTTGCAGGTGCTTTGGATTTATTTTTCTTAAGAATTTTAAATAATGTAAAAGGATTGTCTTTTGTGAATATTAATGCTGGTTGTGCTTTTTCTAAATATTCATTCAGTTTGTCTAAACCAACTATGTCTTTTAGTTTTAAAATGGCTTTTTTAACTACTCTTTTTTTAGCCATAAATATTTCTACTTGTCCGCGTAGTTGAGCTCTCATTCTTTGAAGCTGAGGTGTTGGTAGGTTAGCCATGTCTACAATTCCGATTATAGGATATTGTTTGGCTAGTTCTACAATTCGTTTAAACACCGCTTTCTTTCTTCCTCCTGCTTTTGATGTTTTGCTCATTTTAATTGTATCTCAACTGGTTTGCTCATGGTAAATTTAATCAGCATATTTTTGATGTTTCTTTCTTCTTGTGATAGTTTTCCAATTACTGAAGTATAGATATTCATGACATTTTCAGCGATTTGGTCATCTGACATTTTTTCATCGCCAGGTGTTACTTTGATGCAATATTGTGTTTTAGCTGTCAAACGAACTGTTTTTTTCAGTTTTTCAACTAAAGGCTTTAAATTAGCTTTTGGTGGAATAACACATCCTGCTTTTGGATTTGGCATTTTGCCTCGTGTTCCAAGAACTCTACCAAATGCTTTAGCTATTTTAGGCATTATTGTTGCTTGAGCGATAAAGAAATCATGTTCTTTAGCTAGTTTGATTAGTTTTCGCTTATTCTCTTGATATTCTGGAAAATCATCAACAGTTATTATAGTATCACAGTTTTCTTTAGCTGTTTCTTTTAATTCTGGTCCGATTATAGCACAGGTTTTAACTTGTTTAGTCTTAGAATGTGTTAATTGTGTGTATACATCTACCTGATTTTCAGGCTTTTTCAAGTCCAAATCTCGTAGATTGATAACTAAATCAATGCTTTGATTAAATTTTTTCTTGGTAGAATTCTTTCGTAGTTCTTCTAATGCTTTTTTTATGTTTTCTTTCTGCATTCTACCCTCCTACTATTGAAGTAGTCAATCAGGATTAATATAACTCAGTAACTATGATTTATTTATAAAGATTGCTCTTTTTTGGTCATAAGCTTTATATATCGATCAGAATCTTATTATTATTCTTAAGGTGAAGACATGAATCAATATT
>DAOVMP010000144.1 GCA_030630695.1 Candidatus Woesearchaeota archaeon | reverse complement strand
GAATATAATGAATAGAGCAACCCCACCATACTTCTTAAACATGGTCTTAGAAGGGGGCATTTTATTTATAAAGGTTTGGACTCTATATTTGCAGAAAGAATATTGATTAAACGATTAAAATCTACCCCTAATTCTTCACCTTGTTTTGCGGCGGTAACAAAATGATTAAATTGCATGCTATCCATGGAACTAAACGCATTATACACGCCAGTAAAGAATTCTTTAGAAATATTCACACCTTCTTTTTCTAACTCAGAATATATTTTTATTTTAGATTGCTCAGTTTTAAACAGTTCTGCCTCGTCTACAATCTGATCTAATGCTTCATCTCCATACTTATATTCCCCAGCAACTTCTGGTAAATGTTTTAATCTGTGCTTATCCGCTCGCTGGCCTAATTTTAGTTTTTTGGTAATAAAGCTTGCACCAAAAGCCAAAGGAATCAAACTCATTGTTGCGAAAAATGTAAAATCTGTGCCTAAAACATTTACACCCGCATAATCATTAACACGCTCCAACAGCGTCTTATATTCAGGCAGGTTTAAAGCAATAAGTTCATTCACAAAGCATAAACCCAAACCAGCAATAAATGCTTTTCCTACTGGGCCAAGAACAAAACCCGCGTCATTATATTCTACTAAAGTTCTGGGAGGCCAAGAAATAAACTTTCTTTGCTCTAAAACTTCCTTTGTCAGCACATCAATAGTTTTTTTAATGGATTCCTGAGTTAAAGAAATATTAGTTGGAATCAAATCACCAGAAAATAATGTTTTTAAATCATCTTTTTGTTCATAAACTGCACAAAAACCATTAGACGAATCTTGTTGTCTTGGAATAAGGTATGGAATTTTAAAATTATATCTTGAATAAATTGTCCAAGCACCTTTTCTAGTATCAATCCTTTCGCTTTCCTCGGGATATACTTCTTGAAAAGTAGGCAGAAAAGAATTTAATCCTAATGAATTTTCTTTTTTACTCAGCATATATTTAAAAAAAAAGTATGGATGTGCTCTTCTTAACTCGCTCGCAATATTCCTTTTATCTCCCATATTCACTAAAAAAGACTACTTTGTTTAAAAATTTTCCGACAAAACTAGTTCTTTTTCCGATTTTAGATAGGAAAAGTATATAAATTAGGTTATGTTGTGTTATTTTATGGACGATGGGAAAATAAGCACTGGAAGTTCAATACTAGATGGTTTTCTAGATGGCGGTTATGAAAACGATGCAATAACAACTATTTACGGTCCTTCTGGAAGTGGAAAGACTAATCTTGCTGTTCTTGCAGCTGTAAAAGTTGCTTCAAGCGGTAAAAAAGTAATATATATCGATACAGAAGGAGGATTTTCAATCACGCGTTTAAAACAAATAACTTCTGATTATGAAAACGTTCTGCAAAACATATTATTTTTACAACCAACAACATTTGACGAGCAAAAAAAAGATTTTGAAAAGTTGAAAAATATGGTTAATGATAAAATCGGTTTAATAATAGTAGATACCATTGCAATGCTTTACCGCTTGGTTCGTGTTAAAGATGTTCAAGAAGTAAATCGTGAACTAGGAATACAAATCGGTTATTTAACTGAAATAGCTAGGAAGAAAAAAATACCTATACTAGTAACAAATCAAGTCTATACATCCTTTGAGTCTCGCGAAAAAATAAATATGGTTGGCGGAGATTTGCTTAAGTATGGCTCTAAATGTTTAATTGAACTGCAAGCAGGACATACAGGCAAACGCAAAGCTATTTTACGAAAACACCGCAGTATTGCTGGTGAAAAAGAAACCTGGTTTAGAATAGTGGATAAAGGACTGGCAGAACTTTAAGCATCTCTATCTTCTATTTCACATTCTAATCCTGTTTTCTCTTTAATTTCTGGTTTTAATCTTTCTAAAGTATTTAAAGGAACGCGACCATAGTCGCTATTGCCGGTGGTAAGAATAATTGTTTTTTCTGGTATAACAAAGTATATCCCGCCACCAACAGGTTCTTTTCCAACTTCATTTACAATATCTCTGTGTCTTAATTCGGAAGAAAAGCCATGTTTTGCATGCAAACTTCCATCTTCAAAAATAACATATTTTCCAATTTGTCCTTCTAACTCTATTTGTATTTCAACCATTTTATTCCTCTGTAAAATCTTCAACTGTAAATTTAGGTTCGCCTTTAAGTATTCCTTTGTTTTTCAGAAATTCTCGGGTTAAGATGTAGAAAAACAAACCCAGAGCTTTTTTCCCTTTATTATTACAAGGAACAACCAAATCTAAATCATTGGATTGATTATTGGTATCACATAATGCAACAACCGGAACACCTACACTTAATGCATCTTTAACAGCATTTCTGTCAGGCCAAGAATCAACAACTAACATTACTTTAACTTCTAAATAATTATCTAATTGTGGATTTGTTAAGATTCCAGGAGGATATCTACCTGCAAAACCTTTAACACCTGTTAGTTTTGTAAATGCTTTAACAGCTTTCCAGCCATTTTCTCTTCTACAAACAATTAAAATATCTTCAGGATTATATCTTGACAAGAAATCTGCTGCGAT
>DAOVMP010000022.1 GCA_030630695.1 Candidatus Woesearchaeota archaeon | reverse complement strand
GTAAACCAAATAAAGGATAATCAAATAAAAGATAAAAAAATCACAACAGAAGAAGCTCTATCAATGGAACCGGTTGATGTTAGAATAACTGCAATCATTTTCAAAGAATGTAAAATATGTATGAACATGACACAAGTTGTACAAGAACTAAAACAAACACCATTTGTAAATGTAAAACAATCGAGTATAATAATTGCGGCGTCTGCAGAGGCTATGAGATATATAAAAATGTTTGACATTAAAAAACTACCTGCATTAATATTAGAAGGAGAAAATGTTTTAAAACTTCCATTAAAAGGATTTAGAGAGGTAGAAGGCGGAGTTGTTCTTGAAGATATGCCTCCACCATATGTTGATTTAGAAGAAAAAAACATTGCAGGACTGGTTGAAATGACTTATTTGACAGATAACAGCTGTATAAAATGTTATGATGTTGAACAACATAAAGATATAATGACATTAGCATTTGGAGTTTACATAAATGAAGAAAAAACAATAGATATTTCCAGTAAAGAAGGAAAAGAACTGCTAGAAAAATATGATATAACAAAGGTTCCAACAATATTATTGAGTGAAGAAGCAGAAAAATACCAAACAATACAAATAGTATGGGATCAATTAGGAACAATAGAAGAAGATGGAACATATGTATTCAGAGGATTTGAAATGACTCAGGATCTGGTATACAAAGATCTAGAGACAAATCAGTTGATGAATACAAGCAAATTAGAAGAATAAGTTCTAAATCCAAAGACGTGATTAATTGAGCAAATAGATGTCTTTGACTAATAGCAGAAGACATAAATGATTATGCGTTTAGTATATCTTCTGCTATATGCTAAATAGATTAGAAAAACAAAAGCTTTAAATTGCACCATAAGGTAAATAAACACTATGATATGTATATTGACTTTAGTTGTGTTTGGTGTATTAGCAATATTCTCAGCCAGTCATAGACCTTTAGCTAAAGAAGCATTTGAGTGTGTATTCTTACGATTGACTCTACGAAAATGCAGAACCGGACTAGATACTAAGGTTAAAAGTTCTATTGTTGGCAGAATAATGGGAAAAAGTCCTTTTGCAGCAAAAATAACATACAAATATTTTGAAGTATTTTCCTGGGTATTAGTAATATTAATGGTCGCTAGTCTAGCTTACTCAGTATACGGAGGATATAATTATTCTCTTTATGGAAATTGCTATGGACCTGAAGAAATAAATGCGTTCTGTATCTATAACGCACTAGAAGGAGAAACATTCACAGAATTGCAAACTAAAGTAAGCGGAGAATTAGAAAAACCAACAGCAGATGATGATCCTTATCTTGGAAAAGATGATGCAAAAGTAGAAATAATCGAGTTTGGATGTTATTCATGCCCTTATTCAAGACAAGCACAATCAACAGTAAATGAAATAGTTCAAAAATATGGCAATCAAATAAAATTGGTATTCCGAGATTTTCCAATTGATACAATACACAGTAGAGCTTCATTACATGCAGAAGCAGCTAATTGTGCGTTAGAACAAGATAAGTTCTGGGAATATCATAAAAAACTATTTACAGAACACGAACTTTGCACAAGCGCAGAAGAAAATCATCTAGAACACATAGTTCGGTTAGCCCAAGAAACAGGATTAAACATGAAACAATTCAGTTCCTGCTTAAAAGAAAGAAAATACAAAGAAGAAGTTAAAACAGATTTTAACGATGGAATTAAAGCAGGTGTTCATGGAACACCTACATTTTTTATAAATGGCCGAACAATTATCGGTCCTAAACCAATAAGAGCATTTGAGAAAATTATTGATGAGGAATTATCCAAATGAATGCAGAAAAAATAAGAAAAGATTTTCCCATATTATCTAAAGGAGTGATTTATTTAGACAATGCCTGCCAAACATTGCGTCCTGTTCAAGTAATTGATAAAATAAATGAATATTATAATGATTATCCCGTATGCGGCGGCAGAAGTTATCATAAACTAAGTAAAAGAGTAGATGAAGAAGTAACAAATGCTAGAAGAATCATACAAAAATTCTTTAATGCAAAAAAAGTTCAAGAAATAATCTTTACCCGCAATACAACAGAAGGAATAAACTTAATTGCAAATTCATTATCATTACAAGAAGGAGATATTGTTCTAATTTCTGACAAAGAACACAATTCTAATCTAATTCCATGGCAGATTTTAAATTCAAAAGGAATAAAACACGAAATATTTGAATTTGGGAATATTGAAGACTTTAAATCTAAGTTAAACTCATCTGTAAAATTAGTTTCCACAGTTCAAACTTCTAATTTAGACGGAACATCACAACCTGTAGAAGAAATGATTAAGTTAGCACATGCCAACGGAAGTTTAGTTTTATTAGATGGAGCTCAATCTGCACCACATAAACCAGTAGATGTTCAAAAACTGGATGTAGATTTCTTTTCCTGTTCAGGACATAAAATGACGGGGCCAAGCGGAACAGGAATCTTATATGGAAAATATTCGTTACTAGAAAAATTAAAACCATTTTTAGTCGGCGGAGACACTGTAGAAGAAACAACATATGAAAAATGCAAATTTTTACCGCCTCCTGAAAAATTCGAAGCAGGATTGCAAAACTATGCAGGAATAATGGGACTAGGAGAAGCTGTAAAGTATTTGAGTAAGATTGGAATGAAGAATATAATTGCCCATGAAATCGAATTGAATAAAAGAATAACAGAAAAATTAGGAAATCATGAAAAAATCGAAATAATCGGTGGTTTGAATGCAGAAGAACGCGGAGGAATCTTTAGTTTTAATATTAAAAACATGGATCCTCACGAAGTTGCTATAATACTTGATAATTCTGCAAATATCGCGGTTCGTAGTGGAGCACACTGTTGTCATTCATGGTTTAATAAACACAATCTTAAAGGAAGTGTAAGAGCTTCACTGTATTGTTACAACACAGAAGAAGATGTTGATAAATTTGTAGAAGAAATTGAGAAAGTATTGTTGCTTTGTTGATAAATACTATTATTAACTAGGAGAATTCTGAGGGTGTTGGAACATTCCGAAAATGTTAAATAAAACCTCTTTTTTATAATCTTTGATGGGGTTGGTTGAAGATATTAGACAGATAGTAGTTGAAGCGAGTAAATCTGGTTCTAATTATTTAGGAAGAGGCATTTTAGATCATGCGCTTTCGGTTACGTTGCATGCTAAAAAATTAGCTCACAAAGTGGGGGCAGATATTGAGATTGTTGAAATTGCAGCATTACTACATGATTATGCAAGTATTAAAGATAGACGTTTTCTTCCTGAGCATCACATTCATGGTGCAAGAGAAGCTGAAGAAATCCTGCAAAACTTGGGTTATGCTCAAGAAAGAATTGAGAAAGTAAAACACTGCATTTACGCACATAGGGGGAGCACAGATATTCCAAGAGAAACTATCGAAGCAGAATGTGTTGCTAATGCTGATGCAATGTCTCATTTTGAGATGATACCTTCTCTTTTACGCTTTGTATTTGTCAAAAAGAATATGAATACTGCTGAAGCAACAGACTGGGTAAGAGCTAAACTTGAAAGAAGCTGGAATAAATTAACACCAGAAGCAAAAGAACTTGTAAAAGATAAATACGAAGCGAGTAAAATTATTCTAAAACCGCATCATTAAAGCTGAGTTTCATTACTGTTTTGGTAATTCATCAAGACAAGTAAATATTGGCAAACCTAATTTTTTTGCTTTTGCTTTTTCTGCATTTGCCCCTTTACTTTCTGCTATAAAAAACAACGCATCCGCCCATTTTTCTAGAATTTCATTTCCATGTAATTGAAATAAATCATAATATTCATGAATATCAATATCCCACTCAGAAAAATGAGAGTGGGGAACATAAGGTAAGTGACCTAATTTTAGTATTTCTTCACCTATTTTTTTGGCAACTTCTACATTTTTTTTGACAATATCTTTATCATGAGATGTTACCGGTCCAGCAACATAAATATTCAATCTTTTCATCTTACTGTAAAAAAATCATAAGATTATATAAAAAGGTTCTGTTTCCCTCCTCTTCTAAGAATATGTTAAATTGGTTCTTTTAATTGATTATTTTATTAATAGAATTAGTATTATTTACCTAACTCTTCGACTTCTTTTACCATTCCTGTTGCTGAGTTGTCTATTGCTTCTTCAACACTCTCTCTGCCGCAGTAAGGGCACAGTCCTGGCTTATAATTTCTAGAGAATTTCCAATTACATGCTGCGCATCTGTATTTCTTCTTTTCAACCATACTTTCCCCCTACTTGTGATTATAGCCAAAGACGTAAATAATTGAACAAATAGACGTCTTTTGCTAAATAGCATAAGACATACAATTTGTATGATTAGTTATGTCTTATGCTATATCTAGGTTTAGAAGTATTTAAAGTTTACTCTTGAAATCGTGCTGGTGTAGAACACCTTTGTGCTGATGCGAAGCCCGGCGTACTAAAAAAGGCAAAATATATAAAGGAAATAGGCTAATTTTAGTCATATGAAATACGCACTACTATTTGCATTCATGCTCTTGATGGCAATATTCTTAGGATCTCTATACGGAGATAATATCAGATCCTATGTAGTTCAAGATGTTCTAAATAAAGACCTATGCGAGCTGAATGGTCAGCAATGCAAGTGTTACAGCAAAGAATGCGTATGCGGAGACAGAATCGTTCCAAAAAGCGAATGCATTAATCGAGTTCTAGCCTAGCATCAACAACAAAAGCATGTTTATCATTTATAATTAAAGGATTAATATCTAATTCTTTAATGTTTTTATTCTTTAAAGGAATATTTGAAACTTTGACTAGAATTCTTTTTAGCAGATTAAGATTAACTGATTTAGAACCTCTAAAACCTGTCAATAAATCTTTAGCTTTTAAATCATCAATCATTTCTTCTGCATCTTTGTTTGTTATTGGACAAATCCTAAAAGAAACATCTTTTAACAATTCAACCATGACGCCGCCAACACCAAACATTATTGCGTGTCCAAAAGAAGGATCTTTTTTAATCCCGATTATTAATTCTATACCTTTTACAAACTCTTGAACCAAAACCGCTTTTGTTCCTTTGATTTTCATTAATTCATCAAAATTCTTTTCTAATTCTTCTTCAGAATTAACAATCCTGACACCTTTAACCTCTGTTTTATGAGAAAATTTACTTGAAATAATTTTTAAAACCAACGGAAGTTTTAAATTTACATCTTTTACATTTTTTATAACCTGTCTTTGAGGAACAGGCAGAAACTTTTCTATAAAATTTAATGAATCTTCAACAGTTTTCATTTTTCATCACCTGGAACAAACCATAAGAAAACTAAACCTAGAATAAAAAACACAAATAAAGAAGCAATTGCTGCCTGATAATTAAAACTAGAAGCTAAAAAACCAAAAATAATCGGTCCTAAAACACCTGAAAACTTTCCTGTCAGTTCCATAAAACCAAAAAACTGGCCAATATTTTTTTTAGGACTTAACTGAATAGTTAAAGGCCGCATTGCAGTCCAAACAGTTCCTAAAGCAATACCTCCTATTATGCCTGCAATAAAAAAAGAAGTTAGTGACGAAACATAGAACAAAATTACTGCTGTTATCAACCACATAACTCCTGCCAAACCCAAAGTTCTTTTAGCACCCACTTTATCTGTGATTTTACCAAAAATAAAAGAACCTAAAGCTGCTGCTAATGAAAAAATAATATAAAACACCATAAAAGCTTTAACAGACAAACCAATTTCAGATCTTCCATATAAATATAAGAAAACTATTACAGCATTAATAGCATTAACATACATAAACATTGCGGCGATAAAGTATAACAAGCCCTTATATTTTGTAATATGTTTTATAGTATTGAAAACCTCTTTAAATGATCTTTGAATATCATTTACTAAGTGACTTTTATGATTATTCTTTTCCTTAATCAAGAAATAAATGATTAAAGAGAAACCAAAAAAGAATAACGCAGTTGCAGGAAACATTGCTTTAATTCCTTGAGTGCTTTCCCAGCCAAAATGATTTAAAATAATAATTGCCATGATTAAACTTAGTAGAGTTCCAGCATAACCAGTAGCAACACCAATACCAGAAACCCAGCCAAACTCTCTTTTTTTAGCAATTCTTGGTAGCAAGGCATTATATGTAGTTAGTGCTGCATGATAGAAAAAATTAGCTATGAATCCGAATAATAAAGCAAAAGTCAGGCTTACATATATAACTGCAAAAGTAAATAAACAACAAATAATTGTGAAAAACATAATAAAAGGAATTCTTTTGCCTAACCTATCTGATAATGCACCTATGAAAGGAACAAACAAAGCAACAGCAAGCATTGAAAGCCCAAAAACCAAACCAATCTGAAACTCTGTACCACCTAAATAATGTTTGATATACAGTGGATAAAAAAACGTAACAAATAATGCAGAAAACGCAGTATTAGCCATATCATAAATACTCCAAGCAAATACCTCTTTTTTGTTCATAGTAGAATAATTTGTAGAAGGGGTTTATAAATGTTTTTCCTAGAAAAAGAGCATTTTAATTGCCAGTATAATAACTATGATTGCAAAAAGTACTCTAACAAAATTTTCCCCTTTTTTAATTGCGATTCTTGCTCCTAAAAGCCCCCCAAATAAACTGCCTATAAGAAGCGTTATGCCGTATGCATAATTTATTAATCCAAATACTGCAAATATAATTGTCGCAATAGTAAGATTAACTAACCAAGGTATTTTCTCAGTTGCATTAGACTCTATATACGTCAGTCCGAATAGAAAAATAAGTAAATAAGTCATAAGAATCCCTCCGCCAGCACCAAAAAAACCATCATATATTGCAATAATCAAAAAAAGTACAAATCCTATAATCT
>DAOVMP010000009.1 GCA_030630695.1 Candidatus Woesearchaeota archaeon | reverse complement strand
GAATTACAAGGAACTATTTTAAAATGGCATATTGATCAAATCGATGGTGGAGAGGAAAGGTTGATTTCTTATAAAATTCGTTCAAAGTTGAGTATTTTAGGCGGTGTTACCCTGCCAGTTGCTGTTGCCAAATTCGATACTGAACGCGGTAAAATCCGGCATTCTAATTCTAACAAAGCTCGAATAGGATTTTTGGGTTAATTATTGTTTAAGAGTTCTTAAAGATAAATACGCTTTAATAAACTCCGTGTCAAGTGTTTTACTAGCCTTATCCATAAATACCTTGCCTTTGTCTGTCCTAGAATAAAACGCAGCATATTTTTTTTCTAAAGAAGAAGCAATTTTAAACTGACTGTCAATCGGCGTATCTTTACATATTGCACTAAGAAAATCAGCAAATCTTTTTGCCTGATTAATAGGTTTTC
Organism: Candidatus Woesearchaeota archaeon; assembly: GCA_030630695.1. Taxonomy (GTDB): domain Archaea; phylum Nanobdellota; class Nanobdellia; order Woesearchaeales; family ARS49; genus WJKI01. The sequence continues at coordinate 8,801 of DAOVMP010000009.1, read as the reverse complement.
TTACTTTTTCAAAACCAGGCAAAGCAGATGAATGTTCTATACACCTATCCATCAAAGGCTTTTTTTTATCTAGTTCAGAAGAATAATCCAAACTAATATCATTTACAAGAAAATAATGAATATTCTTTGAAATGAGACTCATAACTTCAGTAATATGCGGTTCTTTAGAATAAACAAAAAGCAAAGGGTCTTTAATCCTCGGATGAAAAAAAGTTAAAGTATCATCAATAACATAAAAAGTAGGCATTTCATGAGTTCTCAAAGTGCACTTGCCTGTGTTAATACATTCTTTTATGGTTTCTTCTCTTTCAACTCCTGCAGACATTTCAAAAGCAGGCATGTAAACTCCTGCTGTAAAATCATTCCAATGTGTTGTCCTGAAGATTTCAACGTGATGTTCCTCTGGATTATTCTCTTTGTCGTCAGCCATGATTTTAGATAATATCTGTTGTTTTATAAGCTTTTATAGACGAAAAAGTATAGTTTTGAGAGGCATATTATCGGGGAAACCTTTATAAATAGTAAAGAGTTTATTTTGAATACCCTGCGTAGCTCAGTGCTGACGCGCTAAGCTTTTAGAAAAAGCTTAGAAGTCAAAACCGCGCGGCGCAAGGCCACGCAATTCCCCGCGTAGCTCAATGGTGGAGCGTCCGGCTGTAGAAGCTTATCAGACTATATGCATTAGATGCTTAGAATGATGATACGCCAGCTGGTACCGGAAGGTTGCTGGAAACCCTTATCAGGGTTTATCGAGATGGTGCGGCGTGCGCTCACTGCGTTTGCTTAGCCCCACGGTAAAATAATGCCTTGGCAGGGTTGGCAAATTCGAGTCCGGCCGCGGGGATACTATTTTTTATGTCACAATCTTAATAAATAGTTAATACTGGTGTGGAGATATGGGAATTAATAAATTATTTCTTAAAACAATCCTATTTGGAAGCTTATTAACAGGATGTGCAAGTGAGCAAATACAAATAGAACTTCTTTATGAACGAGCTTTAAGCCAGAAAAAGATAGACAAATCCAAACTGGAACTAGATACTTCTAAACTAGAAGAAAAAATAAAAGAAATAATTGTTTTAAACAAAATAAAAGATGTTCACTCAGTTCACATATATCATCCTTTACAACAAACAAAATTTATTTCAGGATTAAAACAATACATTAATCAAAATCTTTTACAAAACTTAACAAAACATTTTGACAGAATACAAGAAGATACTGGCTTTTACTTACTTTACGGCGAAAACAGACCTCAAAGCATAATAATAGGAATATTGCCAGGACTTCGAAAAAGTGTTAAGAAAAAAGAAGACCTTGAAAGTTTATTAAAATTCTACATAGCCCATAAAATAAAAGAACATTCTACCGGCGTAGTAATGAACGGCGAAACACTAGATAAATCAATCATGTTCTCAACTGAAATCAAAAAAATGATATATTACAATATCCTAGATTACAGAGCAGTTCTAAATTACATGATAAAAACAGAACAAAAAGGAATAAAATTATCTTTAGAAAACATAGCCAAAATGAAGATAGAATACTTAATACGAAAAGAAATACTTTCAATTGCAGCATCTAAAGGAAGCGGATATGCCCAATTAACCTTGGAAGCAGGGCAGGAAGAGATTAATTCCTACAAAGCACAGATTACCGGCAAGTAGAACGCAAATGTTTTGTCAAATATTGCCAAAGAACGCAAGATTTAAAAACAACCAACTTCTTACTCGTCTCATAAGCCCCAGTGGTGTAGTGGTTATCATGGAGCCCTGTCGAATAACCTTTAGAAAAGGTTAATCAAACAGCCGGGCATAAAGCCCTGCAGTGCAGATAGGCTCCGACCTGGGTTCGACAATTGGCGCTGAAAATGAAATAATTTTCGACGCTAATCAATTTTCCCAGCTGGGGCGCCTTTTTCATCGTTTTGTACAGTGTAGTGTAGTAAGGTATAGCATTGTCAAGTAATGTCCTTTGTTGGGCTTTAGGTGTTGGAATGTGGGGCCTGCGGTTTTAGGAGGAAGGTTTATAAAAAGACATTAGTTAAATTTATATATTCTGAAATATTACACTATAAAAAGAGGGAATTGATGAGCAAAGAGAAATTTTTAAAAGCATATGCTAATTTGCCAGAGCCAGAGAGGGAGCAGGTAATTGCGGTTATAGATGACAAAACATATTCGTGGAATGTAGCTTACGAAGAAATTTCTAATGATACAAAACTCGGAGAAAAAATTTTAAAAAAAATTAAAGCGTTGGGTTTAATATGAGTAATAAAAAATTTGATCTAAAAACAGAACAAAAAACACTTGTTTTGGAAAGATTTAAAACTTTAAATCCTAATTCTAAATTATCTCTTGGAGGCAGTAAGGAAGTTAGTGTAAGACAATTAATAAAACATGTTGAGAGAGAAGACGATTTTGGGAAAAAAGTTGTCCAAGTGCAAATAAATATGCTTAAAGTTCTTAGTGGAGTAATTTAAATGGTTAAACAATTTTTAATAACTAGACCTAATCATGATATAATAACTTCTTATTTACATGATTTTTCTAAAGAAATTGTTAGAACTGTCAAAGGAGCTCAAGATATTCATATCACGAATTTGGAGGGACCAAATGCAACAAGGGTGAAATTAGAAAAAGCGTTATCTAAAGAAAAACCAAAGTTAGTTTTTCTTAATGGACACGGAGATAGAAAAAAAGTCGCAGGCCATAAAGATGAGATAATATTAGATAATAAAAATGTTGATCTCACAAAAAATAAAATAATTTATTCTTTATCATGCGACTCTTTAACGGATTTGGGAGAAATATCCGTTAAGAAAGGTGCAAATGCATATATAGGATATAATGCAAGTTTTATGTTGGTTCGAGATCCATCTAGAGAAGGAACTCCTAGTAAAGATAAGAATGCCCTGCCTTTTAAGAAAATATGTGTCACTATGATAAATTCTTTAGTTTTTGGAATGTCCGCTGAAACATCTATAGAAAAAACAAAAGAGGAGTACCGAAAGCTAATACGATCCTATGGAACTAGTGAAGATGATCCATATGGGGATACACCTTTAATAAGATTTGCTTTGGCATGGAATCTAGAATTTTTAGATATGCATGGAGATCCTAATGCGGCGTTCTAATATTTTGATTTAAACCTTTTGGCCAGTTGAGATGTTTTAAAATACTTTGAATTTATGGAAAGGTTTAAATGTGAGTATTTCTTTTATAATTTTACTAATGAATCTTCAAAGAATTAATTTAATGAAAGACGCGAGAAAAATTATTAAACAAACGGCAGTGTTGACTCCAACAACATATCTTTTATTAAGTGTATTGTTATCAATGGATTGGATGACTATTTTTGACAATTCCGTTCTACTTAAGACTTCTCTAAGGGGAGGCGGAACTCTAATTGCATTGGTTATAAGTCTTGCAATTGGAGAAAGAATGATAAAATAAATAATTTTATTAAATTCTAATATATCCTTTTTTCTTCTTTTTCATATATTCATCAGATTTTAATTTAATTATTTTTTCTTTGGACAACTCGATAATATGGTTGCTTGGAATCGCAAAAGTTTCCTTTCCTCTAATAACAAGTCCTCCCATTCGAATTTCAGTTCCAGATTTGCCTATTTTTTCACCGTCTTGGTAATAATCTAAATGGTTTCTTTCAGGAGTTCCACTGATGAAATGTAATCCAGAAGTGTATCCTTCTTTGCTTTTCGGTTGAAGTTTCCAATCAGATGTTTTTTCTCCTTTTTTTCTTTCTATCTGCTTATAATCAACTTCGTCTATTTCAAAATCCGCTTTATTGTCGCTTTTTGACATTTTGAACACCTCGCTATTTTGCCAATATAACGACTATGTCTTTCTTATTTAAATACTTTATTGATTATATTATATAATTTAGAAAAATTCGAAAAGCTTTAATAATATCAACCATATAATACTATTATGTGTGAAGGATTTGTTCATAGAATACTAAGCAAACAAAGAACAGGAAAAGACTACGCAGAACTACATACATGGATAGAAGGAGATTCTAAAGGAGTAGGTCATCGCGCAGAAAGACATCATTATAGTACTAAACTAAGAAAAGAAATATTTGAAAAATACGGTGCTGAAGGAGTTGGAGAATGGTTATTTCATATTGCTCTAGATAACTTAAATACTTTAAGCAAACACGAAAAAATACATAAAAATAAAACCGCAACAGTTCATAAATTTACATTTAACTTTTTATCTAAAAAAGGGTATGTAGATTATAAAACTGAATAAGAAAGAAGGTGAGATTATTAGTAAAACCAAAGAACTGAAAGGAATTGGCGGTTGGCTTGATTTATTTATAATAATGGTTTCTTTAGGTATTATTTTTATGACGGTTTTTCTAGTATATGAAATCTATAATATAATTAATAATCCGCCTGTTTTAATTTTTGATTTTATTTCTGCTTTGTTAGGAACTGCGATTTATTCTTTATTTCTGATTATTTTCGCGGGATATACCGTATATTCTGTATCTAAATGTAAATCAAATGCAGTTGGCTTAGCTAAAATGCTATTAATTATATATATTATCAATAATTTCTTGGGTTTGTTTATACCTGCTCAATTTCCAACAATCATTCCGTTAATAACGTGTTCTTTGTGGCTTATTTATTTTTTTAAGTCAAAACGCGTTAAAAATACTTTTCCAATAAATAAACGGCAAACATATTTAGTTGATAGAGTTATTTTTGGAATACTCTTGGCGGTGACTTTATTTGGATTAATTGGTCTTTTTCTTGATTCAAATCAAATTTATGTTGGTGGAGAAAACAATATATCGCAGACAACAATTGCCTCTAAAGGAGTTTGTTATCCTCCAAATCAACAGGTAGGTTTGCGTTGTTGTATACCTGTGGAGGATATGGATGGATTGTGTGCTGATGAAGAAGAAGAATTTATAAGAAAACTAGAGCCTGCGCTTATTAATAATATGTTGTCGGGAAGAGTCAGAGTTGAATATAAAGATCCTATTTTTTCATTAATTACTCCTGAAGGTTATTATTTAGTTAAAAATGTAGAAATGGGGGGTTTGAAGTATCCTTTTTATTTAATTGCCTTTGGAGAAGATGATGAGGAAGGAATAGAAATCGCCGTAGTAACAAGATATTTGGATGTTACTGCGGAAAATCTTGAAAAGTCATATGCTCTTTGGTTAGCTGAATCTTTAGAACTCATGGATAGATATGATATGAATTATGAGATAATTAATAAAGGGATGTTTGATAATGAAGAGTTAGTGTCCGGCGCAGTTTTGGATATGATTATTACTTATCCGGATAATACTAAAGAACACTCAAAATCAGTATCTTTTATTAATTTTAATACCGATGAAAAATATATTGTTTCTTTAAAATTCAGGTCTTCTGAAGACTATGAAGATTATATAAGTGAATTTGATCAGATGATAGATTCATTTAGATTTTCTGGAAAATAAACCTTTTAGTCCGCAAATCTTAGCTCGCAATTTATTTACTTGTACATTGAACAAGGGGCGGCGCCCAATCCATACGGATTATTATGAATTCCATTAAATGTGCATATAGCCTTATAACATCCGATGGCGCCACTAATATGTTTTGAATAGAATAAATTTGCATTATGTCCTGGGCTTCCTATCCAATCATCTAGTGTTTGGAATACATTAGCTGAAGAAGTTGGATTTCCGCCCGCGTAATGGAACATTCCACCGATATTTTCGGCAACTATTTCATTATTTCTAAATCCGAATTGATCTTTTAATGTTAACATACATTCTCCTTCTGGAGTTCGATGACTGAAATAATCTCTTTCAAACATATCTTTAGATCTACTTACTGCCATTTCATATGCTCTTTCATCCCACTCCCTTGTTCTTAGATTTTTTTGAGATCTTAATTCGTTTAAATGATTGAAAACTTCCATACATTCTTCTCTTCCGCCTTTATCTTTTCCTGAAATTGAGTCTAACCACCCTTTTATAGCATCTGTGGTTTTACCGGTTGATTTATCTGTGACTTTCTCTGCTCTAACATATAACTCTTCTTCTGGCTGTTTAGGGTATTGATCTTCAAAATTCCTTAATTGATCGGATATTTCTGATATGCTAATGGCAAGCGGCCAATATTTGTTAAAATCTTCTGCTTTGTATGTTTTAACTACTGGATCGAATAAAGTATCTTTATTTATGTACGCTTGCCATAATAATACTAACAGAATTATAACTAGAATGTATTTAACTAAATTTTTCTGATATTTTATACAGTATTTTACATTTTTATATAATCTGTGACTGTATTTTAAAAGAAGAAAAATTATTATTAGGATAATTATTGATCCTAATTGTAAAATTATTAGAACAATTTCATTTAGTTTGTCTAAATTATCGTGAACTATTATGAAAGAAACCACTAAAGCGATAAATATTATTAATTTTTTAATTAAAGGAGTATAATTAAATCGATTATATCTTTCTTTTCTATTCAAGTGATTTTTTAGGGCTTTAATGGTTTCGTTAATGTCCATCATTAATCTTCTAGTAAATCACTTATTTAAACCTTTTGGCCGAAAATCTATTTTTTTATGGCCGAAAAATTTATTAAGTAGAAGTGTTTTGGGTTTTATGTAATAAGAACTTTCGGTAATACGTTTGACTGATTGTCCTGGAGCACAGCTAGGGCGTTTAATCTTTCATAAATGGAGGGACATATCCTGAATCTTTCATAAATGGATGTCTGTCTCTTCTAAACTCGTGTACTGAGGAATTTTTAGCAATTATATTACTAATAGCCAAACTTAATTTACTAAATCTGGAATGAAATTGGTCATTTCCTCCTGCTTCTTCATATCTTTTATCATAAAGATTGCCGGCTCTTGATAAATATCTATTTGAAAAAAGATTATCTGGATCTCTCATAATATCTTGAAAACATTTTTCAGCTATAGAAAGATATTTATCGATTTCTGCATCTAAAGCATGATCTTTTTCTTCTTCAAATGTTGAACCCATACCGATTGCTGAAGGACCTATCATGAGAACTAAGAAAATAATGTTTTATTTAAGCTTTTTGTTCAGCCGGGGCGTTAGATCAATGAGTTCAACGCTTATGATTTATTCTTTGTAGCCTATAATTGTAACTTTGAGATAAATGTAGCCCATAACTGGGTGTCTACAAAAAATACTAAATGTAGACACCTAAAACAAAAGATTTAAATATGTAGTCACCTATATAAGTAATATGCACATTGAAAAGAGAGATGTCAATGGAAAAATTAAGTATTTTTTGGCTCATTCATATAGGGAAGGAAAGAAAGTTCATAAATTCAGAAAATATCTTGGAATTGATTTGAAGCCTAAAAAACTCAAAGAAAGAAAAGAAATTGCTGAAAAACTGATTCTGGAAGAAATCCACAAGTATAACGTTATTGCAAATCCTCTTAATGTGGAATTATCCGAGGAAGAAATTAAATCTATTGAAAAAATAGAACAGAATTTGCCTCTTAAGATAAAACATCTTTCTGAAAAAGACTGGGAAAAATTTTCAGAATTATTTACTTATAATACTAATGCAATAGAAGGAAGCAAATTAAACAAAAAAGAAGTCAAAGACCTTCTTGAGAAAGACAAATGGCCTAATAAATCCAAAGAAGATATAGCTGAAACCTTTGGAGTTGATGAAGCAATACATTTCATTAGAGCCACTAAAGAACACATCTCAATTGAATTAATCAAAAAAATCCATAAAATCGTATTCAAGAACTCAAAAGAATTTGCAGGAAAACTGCGTAAAAAAGGAGAAGAAGTAGTTGTTATGGACAGCAACGGCAAAATCGCTCATGAAGGGGCGCCGCAATCCAGAATAAACCACCTTCTAAAAAGGCTTATTGAGTGGTATAATCAAAATAAAAATAAGTATCCTGGAATTATACTTGCATCAGTAGTACATAATCAATTTGAAAACATACACCCTTTTGCAGATGGAAACGGAAGAGTTGGCAGAATCTTGCTGAATAATATTCTAATAAAACATAATTTACCTCCTATTAATATTAATTTTAAAAATAGGATAGAATATTATCAAACTTTGCAAGAATATGAAAAAAATCAAAATCTTAAGCCAACAATAGATTTGTTCTTGAAGGAATATAAGGCTCTTAAGAAAGTTTTGGGGGATCATAAAAAGAGATAGTTGTAGACGTATAATTGAGTGTGTTTACGTTACAATATCTTTAAAAACTGTTAATATCTATATAATAAAATGGATAAATGTAATCAATGTGGTGTTTGTTGTAAGATCTTTCTGATAACTCTTAATGAAGAAGAGTATCGCTCAGGCAGGTATAAAACTATGTTTGAGATGTTTGGTGTTGTTGAAGATTTTGAAGAAGCTCAAAGAGATGGTTCTAATATTCTAGCTCAACATGATGATGAAAGCTGTATTTATCTTGAAGATAATAAATGTTCGATTCATGACAGCAAACCTTCTGCTTGTAAAAACTTCTTTTGCAAGACAAAAGATCCTAATTTTAAAGAAATGATTAGACAAATAGAAGAGTATAAATCTAAGTTAGAATAAATTATTTAAAGCTTTAAGTTAGTTGAAATGTCAGGAATTCTTCCCCTCTAGTGATGAGAGGTCGTGAGACCTATTTGCTTTTGACAATCGAGAATTCCTGAGCATGCTCAAGAACCACAGGTTATGTTGGATGGCTATGCAAATTATGCCGCCAGTCTATTTGACTGGTGGTTCTTGACACATTTACTGTTTTTTACTCTCT
>DAOVMP010000063.1 GCA_030630695.1 Candidatus Woesearchaeota archaeon | reverse complement strand
TCTTCAATATGGTGGTATTCATCAAGGACTAAAGCGTATTCCCACTTGTTAAACTCTTTTATAGCTGTGTTTTTCTTGTCGGCTCCCAAGGCTTGATACGTGGTTATAAAACCATTGGTTCCACGGGAAGGATCGTTTTCGTTTGTTGAAGACCTTATTTGATAATTATGATCAAACATTTCACGGAAAAAAGGATCTAAAAAACCTCTTTCTCCTTGGTCCTGAAGTGCAGATCTTGGAACAACCCACGCTATTTTATGGATTCTACGATATTTAATTAAATCAGTTAAGATAATAGGAAGAGAGCTTTTTCCGGCTCCAGGTGTACCCGCTACAATTATTTTTTCTATGGGTACACCTTTTATTATGTCAATAATTGGTTCTTTAAAATCACTTTGTATTTTTCTTAGTTTCATATCAAACCTTTACCTTTCCCCCCTGGATAAGTTTTTCTATTTTTAAAAGTGATGGTGCTGTCCAACATATTCATTTTTGATGATATCTCCTGAGGAATATTTAGGATTTTCAAAAGTAAACTCAAATTCTAAATTAACAAATAATAATCTTGCATGAACTAATCTATGACATTCTCTACATAAAGTTATCAGATTCCAAATTACATCCAATCTGATTTTACTCTTGAAAATAATATGATGAGGAAAAGAGTCAATCGGTGAATTATTAGCACCAAAACAATGTTGACAAACTGGATACCCATCAATTAAATCACGCTCCCACACCTTTAGTTTAAGATCTGTTAAGGCTTTGCCTTTTAGTTTTATTTGTTTGGTTTTAGGGTATGATTTCATTTAATCTTTATATTCTTTGATCAGTTTACCGTCTTTATCAAAATACTTCATCATCTTCTTTTTTCTTTTCATATATTTAAAAATTCTTGATTCCAGTCTTTATTTATCTTTTTTGCTTTTACAACTGTTATAACATTCTCTTTAGAATAAAAATCCTTGCAAACTAAAGCAGCCGCCTTATCATGGTCACCTTCAAAATATTCATGCATTAACTTTCCAGGAACAACGCCAATCAAATCTGCTTTACATGCCTTAATAGATCTTAATAATTTTCCATCTAAAATAATATATCTTACGCATTTCATAAAACTATTTTTGTTGAGAAAACTTAATCTTGCTTCGTTATGCGCTGTTATAGTGCGTGCGTCAATATCGTTGTCATTTTCAATTAATATATTTTCCTCCGGAACATCTAAAACCAGACAAATATCTCGCCAAAAAAGATTTGCAGAATCGTGAGAAGAAACACAAATTGGCTCTTCTGTAAACTCTTCAAAAAGATTTACAAGACCTGTTATACTTGCTTTATGGTAGAATATTTTTGTCATTTTGTCTCTCCCATTTTGGTTTTTGTTAAGCTCTTAAGTTCTATAATATACTAAGCTTAATGAAATGTCAACAGGTTTTTCAATAAAAGATTAATTAATTTCTCGAACTGCGCTTAAAACCACGTCATGTATGAATCCAGCCTGGGAAAATCTTTTTTTAGTTTTTTTTCCAAGGATTTCAAAAGCCTTTTCAATCTCAAGTTTTTCAGATTCTGTATAATTCACGCCACGCCACACTACGGATCTTTTTTCAGATTCATGCTTGTAAGATCCTCGTGGACCACCTGGTTTTTTATTAGGATTATAATCGGTCATTTTAATATTATCTCCCCCTTCTTTTTCTGGTAAATTATTCGTCCATTCACTCATCTTTCAATCCTTTCAAATTCATATACCCATACATATGGGTTTTTATCCCATCCATATCCACGATCTTTATTAATGGAATCCCAAAGCACACGAAAACAATTTTTATAATCATATGAAGGTAAGATCGGTGGACCTTCTGCCTTTGCATCTTTTTCTGAAATAGTGTTTAGTTTTTCAACCTTCACACTAACGACTTTCAACCATATACGACAATCAACTTTTTTATGGAAAATTGAAGGTTTCCACTTAATTATAAGATCGCAATCCTCAAGAGTTTTTAATTCATCCTCTGGCATATCAGCTGCAAAAATTATTTTATCGGATTTTTTAATTTGAGCTGAACCGTTAGTCAAAATCTCAATTTCTCCCGGGCAGAATTTTTCTCTTACATAAAGTAAATCACCTTTTTTAACCGGGCATTCTTCAATAAGGTTATTCCAATCACCATATTCATCTTCCACGAATAGGTGGTCTGGTTCATCTTCTAACCACTCAAGATTAGAAAGGTCAGTTTTTACAATTCTCCTTGTTTGGGTTTTAATCCCTGCAAGGACACTACGAACCATTGCACCGTTGAATAATATAGGGAGTTCTTTCATTATATTAGCCTTTCTTAGCCTTTCTTAGCCTGTACTAATTTTACAGATCCAAATATTAAATTTAAATCTTCTTTGATTTCTCCGTATACTTTGCCAGTTTTAATCAGAGACTTCATCATACTTTCAATATTTTCAACTCTTGAAAGGTCATCTTTAATTAAACTATCACGAAAGTTTTCACCCTTCTTAGGCTTTATATATTTAATCCCTGCAAGCTTATAAGCAAATTTAGTATATGCTGAAAATCCGTGCCCATGCATCCTGTCATTTTCTCCAGAATCTTTAATCTCATCGGTTAAAACTTTTCTTGTTTCAACTCCAACCCTTCTAATTAAAGAATGGTTTTTTAATTCTTCTTCCATCCTATTAAAGGCATTGATATAATCTATCTTAAACTTAAAGAACTTTTCTTTATTATATCCCATTGCCAAAAGTACAAAACCATCTCTTGTAATTTCAAAAAACCTAAATGTTCTATTCCTGGAGTTTTTAAATAATGATTCTATAAAATAATTTTCCACTGCACACTTTTGTGCAGTGAGATTTAATATTAAAATATCAATATCTCTTAATATTGACCTATGAGCTTTTTTGGTTTCAAAAGCCACATCGTTAGAAGTTGTAAAAACAATTCCGTTTTCGATTTTAACTAAATTCATAGAGCCCCTTCATATTTTTGTTTTAGCTGGGTTAAAAGACGCCTTTCCTTTACCTCGATAACCGCCTTTTCTTTTTTCTCTTCTTCTGCTATGGCTTTTTTATATTGAAATTAATAATATTTATATATAACATTATGAAACAACATTGTAAATAGATATTATATATAAATGCAAAATAAAAAAGGCCCACTCGGATTTGAGCAAGCCTATAGGAATTTAAGTCAAACATAGTTTAAACTATTCTTTCTCTTTCAAATCCACATTGATATTTTTAAGGTGTTTCCTAATCAGAATGTTCTCGTTTAAGATATTTAAACACATTGCGTAATTACTTATATACCTTGGAATAGGTTTTCTCCCTTTCTCCATATTTTGCAGAGCTTTAGTGTGGATACCTAAAGTGGCAGCCATTTGAGATTGAGTAAACCCGATATCATGTCGTTTTTCTATTAATTGTTCTGGTGTTAGAATCAATATATTTACCTTTTACGCAGTATATTACTGCTATTTATTTAAATAGCACTATTTTATGAGCATCAAGACCGTTTGTGTGCCATAATATATTAAATATGGCACACAAGAATAAAAGTTAAATAACCTCCACACCATTAGAAGAAAACATTAACTGATGATCTGCAACTTCAATAGACTCAGGCCTGTGTGATATGAAAAATATACTCTCAAATTGTCCCAACTCTAAAAAAGCCCTGTAAAGCTGTATAAAACAAGCAGCGTTTTCAGAATCAAGAGCGCTGTCTTCTTCATCCGCAAAAGCAGAAGAGAAAGCAAACCCTGATTTATTCTTAGAAATAATTGACATGGCCAGGGACAAAGATTTTATTAAATATACTTTTTGACCCCCGGATTTATTCCCGAATTTATCCTCAGAGCCATCAGGACAAATAACAAGAATTTCAAAAACTTCTTTTCCAGTTTCTTCGCATTGTGTGCGAATTTTAAGAGAAAAACCATTCCCATAAGTCTTCTGAAGTAGGGCGTTTGCATTTTCCACAATTAGCGGTACTGCATTCTCTATTTCAATTGCCTGTAATCCCTTTTTCCCGGTTTGAATTCTGCAAAATTCCCATGCAGATATTTCTATCTCGAGTTTTTTGATTTTCTCTTCAATAACTTTGGAATCTTCAAGGCTTTTAGATAATTCCTTAAGTTTGTTATCGTTAGTACCTATGGATATCTCCAGAGCGTTTAACTCTTCTTTAACTCTTTTTTTATCCTTTGAAAACTGTTCTTTTTGCTCTTCAAGATTAGTTAAAATTGATTCAAACCCCATTGTTTCTGGAAATTTTGCAAGGTCGAGTTTTAAGGCTTGAATTTCTTTTAAGGTTTTTAAATCTTTAGTATCGTATTCTTCATTTATTTTATCTTTCTGGTTGTTCAAATCGGTTAAATTAACAACTATCTCCTTTAATGAATATTCAGCTATTGATATTTTACTTTCGTCTATTGATAATATAGCCTCATTCATTGAAACTATCGTTTTCTCT
>DAOVMP010000137.1 GCA_030630695.1 Candidatus Woesearchaeota archaeon | reverse complement strand
CCAAAAACAACAGAACTTATTACTTCATGGATGAAAGCAAACTAATTGAATTCAATAAAAGCACACTCTTAGGTCTCCCTGTCTCAAAAGAACAAAAAAAAATTACATTAAGCTTAGCCAAAAGAATTGCAGAACTCTGGAATAAAAAAACTTCCAAGCCATTAAGAAAAACCTTTCTTCATAAAATGCTAATAAAACTGGTTAAAGAAGAGCAGATAAAAAATGTTCCTTATGGATGGTATTTATTTGGACAATGCGCTGTTTTACAGTTTGAAGCACAGGAATTAACAGAAATACAATCTGTAAAAAAATACGACAGGCAAATAAGTAAAATAGTAAAAAAATATTCTAATATCCCAACCACCAATGAATTGCTGGAGCAGCATTACATAGAAGAAGGGAATGACTTATACTTAACCAGATTAAAAATTTCAAATATACTCATAAACACTTTCAATGAAGACGCTTTAAAATCATTAAAAGCAAACCTAAAAAACTTCCTGCTTAGTTTTAAAAAAACAGAAGACAATGCAGACCTTTTAGAGTATATTAACGGGTTTTATTCAATAGTTATAAGACTAACCAAAGAATTATCAACAGGGGAATTAGAAGGAATGCGCCCGCAAATCAATGATTCCTTTAGGCATATATGGGAAATAATTGGCACATATGAATTATACAAATCCCTTGATGATTTTTATGACAGGCAAATTTTAAAAAAACACTATACTATCTGGATTGAAAACCTTAAACATATTTCTGAAACCTATCTTTCAGAACTCAAAGATAATATCCCAATAAAAGAAATCAAAAAAGACTCTTTATCTAAATTTAAAGGGATTCAGGCGTAGCAATCTCTATAATCTTGCAAAACTCTGCAAAATCCTGAATATTTCTTGTTACTAAATAAATTGCATTTGCTTTTTTTGCTAATATCACATGCATAGCATCAGGAAAGTTAGAAGGAGACAATTGTCTTGCTTTTCTTTCATCTTCATTACTTCTTTCAACTTTTATCAAGTACTCATCTTCAAATTGTTTTAGAAGATCATTAAAATTTTTCTCATGACTTAATTTCTTTATTTCATACAGCAGCCAATCAGAAATAATCAGTTTATACTCTTTTTCTCTAACTTTCCTAAAAAGACTTAAGGCAAACTCTCCTAAATCCCTGAATCTGTCTTTTCTACCTTCAAATAAATCTATGTACACGCAAGTGTCACAGTATATCCTGCACATCTTACGCCTTAATTAATCTTATTTTTAATAAACCTTAGCCAGGAATTCCCGGAATTCTTACAATGCAACAAAACATTATTTACGGTTGCCGAAAAAACTTATAATAAATACCAGAAAAAGTTAAAAATAACCTTCTAAGAAATTATATCACTGTGAATTATCCTGTATTGGAATAAAAATGAAAAAAAGAAAGGTTTATATATTCAGGAAAAATTATATATTATATTCAAGTCCCCAGTATGACCTCTTAGGGGGGAATGCTGGGCTTCCTTTTTCTAGGTGTTGCCAGTGAAGAAAGTGATTGTTTTTGTTGATGCTAATAACTGGTATCATAATGTTAAAAAAATATTTCAGCCTGGACTGGTTGACATAAAAAAAGTTGCAGAGTTTCTATGCAAAGTAAAAAATTATGAATTAATACAAATAAGGTGGTATGCTTCAATACCAAGTATAAAGGATGGAGAAACAAATTATTACAAGCATATGTCATTCTTAAAACATTTAGAGAAAAAAGGAATTAAAGTAATTAAAAGAAAACTTCAGATGCTTTCTAACAAAGAAACTATTAACAAAAGAAGGGGTATCATTGATGGTTTAGATTTATGCAAGCATTGCAAACCTATTATTGAATCTGTTTTCCTTGATTTATCAGACATTAAACGAAAAGAAAAAGGAATAGATGTTTGGATTGCTGTTGACATGATAAAAAAATCCATTATCGACAAAGAGTGCAATGTATGCATTTTAATTTCAGGAGATGCTGATTTTGTTCCTTCACTTGATATTGTTAAAAACAAGAGCATAGAAGTTTTAACTGCTTCTGTTCCATTTGGTTATTCATCTGAATTAAGAAGAAAATTCCCATATTTTATATTAAGAAAAGAAACATTACAGAAGTGTTTTGCTGATTATAAGGATAAAAAATAAATTCTAGCAAAGAATTACCGGAATTCTTACAGATTAACATGCAAAAGCCTTATTAACAATCACTTCTTTTGAAAAACAAAAGATTTATATAGTATTGTCCTAATAAGTAGTCCAATTGGACTAAAAAATGGGACAAACAAAAATAATTGAAATATTTTTAGAAAATCCTAACAAGGACTTTCAAATAAGGGGAATATCAAGGCAGTTCAAAATACCAAAAACAACAGTAAGCTACCACATAAACAAGCTTTTGAAAAAACAGCTGATAAAAAAACAGGAAAAAGGCATTTTCCCAAGTTTCAGGGCAAACACTGAAAACCCCTTATACAGGTTTCACAAAAAACAGGAAGCATTAAGAAAAATAACAGAAAGCGGCTTAATCAACTATCTTGAACAAGAATGCACTCCAAAAGCAATAATGCTTTTTGGTTCATT
>DAOVMP010000050.1 GCA_030630695.1 Candidatus Woesearchaeota archaeon | reverse complement strand
TATGAATCTCATAAATAGCTGCCTTTGAAATCTTAAGAATTGTCCGAGATATCTTGATAAGATCTTCTCTTAAAACATCAAATCTTTCTAATTCCTTTCTCATATCTGCAAATGCTTTCTTATTAATCATATACTACAGTATATAATAGGTTAATATAAAGGTATCGGTAGAATATCTAACGAAAAGTTTATATATAGTATTTATAGTATTAATGAAAAGTAAAGCCAAAAATGTAGATAATTTAATAAATAGACATCTTTGGCTAATAGCAAAAGACACATAATTTGTATATTCATTTGTGTCCTCTGCTATAAATTAAAAACAGGTGAAAATGGCAGAAGTAACTCCTTTAGGAAATGTAATACTATTCTTACAGAAAATGGGAATCTATGAAGTGGTAATTCCTTTCTTATTGATATTTACACTAGTATTTGCAATACTAGAACGAACACGCGCATTAGGAACTGAAAAAATAGAAGGACAAGATGTTCCTCGTAAAAATTTAAATGCGATAGTAGCATTTTCAATATCATTCTTAGTTATAGCATCATCCAAATTAGTAGAAACAATAACACTGATATCAAGCCAAATGGTAGTTGTTCTAACATTACTAGTCTTCTTTATGGTTCTTATTGGAATTGTAACAAAAGAAGGAGAAGCACATGAATTATTGAAAGGAAGACCACAACAAGTATTCTTATTTGTAGTAGCAATTGCAATAATTGCCTTGTTTTTGAATGCTTTGAAAGGACCAGGAGGAGTCAGTTGGCTAGAAATCACAATAAACTGGATCTCACAATTCTGGAGCAGCACAGCAGTTTCAGCAATATTGTTAATGATTGGAGTAATAATATTCATATGGTTTATGACAAAAGGACCGAGCAAAGGTGAAAACAACCCATGATGTTTCAAGTATTAATAATGGATGAAATCAGAAACTTATTCTATTATTTACAAATGGCAGGAATACTAGATATTTTAATTCCGTTTGTTTTGATATTCACAGTATTATTTGCTGCAATGCAAAAAGTTACAATATTTAAACAACCAAAAGAAAAAATAATGATTGCTTTGGCAATAACACTTTTAGTTATAATACCACATATAACAGGAAGCATACCTGCAGAATTTGATGTTGTTCAAATAATAAATAATTCATTACCTTCTGTTGTTTTAATAATATTCATCGTTCTTATGGCAATGATATTATTAGGATTTGTAGTGGGAAAAGAAATCAAACTGAAAGAATTTTCAATAGGAATCGCGGCGATAATATCCTTAGGACTTATCGCAGTTATATTTGCCCGTTCAGCAGGATATTTCCAATCCGGAGGTTATTCAACGTGGTTATATATTTTCGATGATCCACAATTAGGCGCACTAGTTATTGTAATACTAATGTTTGCACTAATAACCTGGTTTATAACTGCAAAGAAAAGAGAGCCAGGCGATAGAATAAGAGATCATGTAATGGAGTATATAGAAAAATTCGGCGAACAATTATTTGGTGGTACAAAATAAATGGCAACACCTTTAGACATTGGATTAATTGCAAAGTTTGACATACTCTTTCCATTTCTATTAATTATGGTATTAGTTTATGCTTTTTTAAGCAGAATGGAATGGTTTAAAGAAAAACAAGCAGTTGCTTTTTTAATCGCTTTTTTACTTGCGATAATGACTCTAATGTCACCAATTGCTATTCGAACAATCAACATGATGGCACCATGGTTTATTCTACTTATGATTTTTGGAATCTTTCTACTAATTGCATATCAAGCATTAGGAGTATCGCAGGAAACAATAACCGATGTAATAACAAAATCACATTATTCCAAAACAATTGTATGGTGGGTGATTGTAGTTGCATTGATAATTGGAATTGGCTCATTAGCAACAGTGATATCACAAAGAGAAGGATTTGTAAGCAAACTAGGAGAACCAACAGATGATACTGTTGCCCCAACAGAAGAAACAGGATTTTGGCAGACAGTTGTCCATCCAAAAGTTCTAGGAGTTGCATTAATATTCTTAATAGCAATGTTTACAATTACAAAATTAGCAGGAATAGCACCAGAATCAATATCGCCGAAATAGTGAATTATTTTCTCATTAAAAAAAGATTATAGATTGATTCTCTATCTTTTTCTCTAGGTATAATAATTTCTTTTTTAGAAATAATTTTAAAAGGACTCATTAATTCTTCAAACTCTTTTTGACTAGCAAAATAACATCTATTTCCTACAGAAGTGAGTCTTATTTTACCAGTTTCATTAGAAGTTGTTGTTTTATCACTAAAAGAAAAAGATAAATAATAACCTCCAGGTTTAACTTTTTCAGAAATCTTTTCTATATACTTTTTTCTTTCTTGTTCATCAAGCAAATCATGCAAAAAACGCCAATCAAAAACAAAATCAAAACAATCTTCTATCTGCTCTATTATTTGCCAAGGACCAACAAAAAAATCAACAGAAACGCTTGCTTTTTTTGCGTTTTTTTGTGCATTTTTAATTGCATTGATTGACCAATCAATAGCGGTTACTCGAAATCCTTGTGAAGCCAGATAAATAGAATAATATCCTTCACCACAACCAACTTCAAGAGTTGGGCAAGGAAGAACCTTTTTAGAGACAAATAATTCTTTAAACTCTTCATATATAGATGCATCAGTCCAGGGGGCCTGGTCCGGTTTTTCATAAATCCTATTAAAAAGATCTTTATCCATAGAAAATAGAAGATATTGATACCTTATAAAGCTGATTCTTACTTCTTAGCTTTCTTCTTTTGAATTACTGGTTTTTTAGACATTTGAGAAAGCTTGGAAACAGACTCTGTTAAATCAGGCAGAACTTTTGAGAAAACCTTTTCCATTGCCTTGATTTCAGTTCCAACATCCATCAAACTCTTATCATAATCACTAATCTTAGAAATAATTGCTTTGTGCAGACTTTCAACATCTGCTCTTATGTCTTTCATACCCTGCTCTAATTTATCCAATCTTGAATCACTAGCGTCTTGCCAATCTTTAAACTTTGTTACATCTTTAGAAAAATTTCTCCATTTTTCATCAACAATAGCTTCAACCATCTCTTCTGTATTATCAGGAACAGGAGCTCTTTGCTGCGGAGCAAAACCTTGTTCAGGTCCTCTAGCAGGCGGCTGGAAAGGCTCTGCAGGAGTTCTTGCTTCAACTTGTGAAATAGCATCATAAATCTGCGCCGCTGAAAAACCCTGGCTTTTCAAATAATCAATGATCTGATCATTAGGATATCCCTGCTTTTTTAAATTATCTACTTGTTCAATTGGTAAAGCAGTAGAACTTGGAGGAGGCGGTATTTCTGCCTCTTTTTTTGGCTTTTTGAATAAATCAGTCAATTTCATCTGTTTCAACTCTTTTTAACTAATTATTACGATATAGTTTTATAAATTTTTTGGAAATTTCTAAACACATAGAAACTCTTTTGAGTTTCTAGCACGCAAAAAATTCTCTGAATTTTTTAGCGTTTCCAAAGCCCAGAAAAACACGTTGTGTTTTTCTATGGTTTTGGTATAGACTCTTCTTTATCTTCCTCTTTTTCCTCTCGCGCATCAATAATATCATTAACAATATTCTCCATCTGATCAATACGAACAAACTTAATTGGATCCAAATAATCAATAACTCTAGCCAATACTTTAACTTCTGATTTAGTAGCTAATAATTGTAACTCCTTAATAATTTTAGTAATATTATCCTGAATATCTGTTATCTGCCTTCTTAATTCACTTAATTCAGAATAAATATCCTTTATATCCCTATTAGCTTTCTTATTATTAGAAAGCATATTTTGTTCTATTACAACTAAGTTTTTCCTTAATTCATTGTATCTTCCTTCATAAATTCTTAATCTTGCTGCAAGATCAGTTGTGCTAACAGACGCCATTTTAGAATGTGTTTCAATAGGCTGTTTCTTAGGAAATAAACCCCTTTTTACTGTTTTTTCAACCATTTTCAATTCAAATACTCATTTAGTAATAAAATTGTGTAACTATAACAAAGTAGTGCTGGATTTTTGATATTAAATATGTTGTAAAATATATTTTTAATTAAGAAATATGGAAAAATATAGAAATGTATTGATTTTTACATGACTAAATGAAGAAAACACTATCAGCAACAGTAGATATCGAACTAATCAAGTGGATTAAAAAAAAGGTTTCTAAAGAACGCAAATACAGAAATAAATCCCACCTAATAGAAATCGCCCTTGAAAAAATGAAAGAGGAAGAAGAATAATGGCCGAGTATGAAATAATTAGGGAGGGAGAAGACATAACACTCAGAATCAACTGCGAAAATCTAACTTATTTCCCATCAATAGAAGGAGAACCTCGTGCAATGGCGCTTGTAATACAAACAATAGCAGAAGCAGGAACAGTAACCAAAATAATACTAGAACAAAAAAGAGATTACGAATACAATCACGAACAAACTCTTATTCTTTTGGAAATTGCAAAGCTCTACAAACTAATCAGCCAGCAAAAAACAGGAATGATAACGCCCGAATGTCAGAACTATATCGGACCAAAATATATTGAATTACAAAACTCGGTTGTTAATGGATTAAAAACAAGCCCAATAGATGCTTATCTTGAATTGCGAAGAATAATTTATCGCGAAAATAGTTTTCTTAAAAAAGGCAGTCTTTCAAATACTGCGCAAATGTGTTTGCAACAATTTTTAAAAGAAGTGAAAAAAATAATGCATTCATTTGAACAAACAAAACTATTCAAACTAGCCAAAGAAGACATAACAGAACATAAACACGGCGGCAGAGAAATCTACAGAAAAATCTTCATACCAACAATAAAACCCGACTTCATGTACACTAAATTACTTTCTACATATCCATCAGATGCAGAACAACTAGACAGCTATATGGTAGGAGAAACAGAAGTAACAGTGTTCCAACTTCCAGACAGTGTGCAAACACTTTATCACATTGTTCCGTCAGAATTTAAATTAACAGAAGAAAAATATGAAATACTAGATGCCGCTAGAAAAATACTAGCAGAACACAAACCAAAAAGAAGCGAATTCACAGATCCAGAAAGAATGCGCCAAGTATTTCTAAACATTGGAGAAGACT
>DAOVMP010000082.1 GCA_030630695.1 Candidatus Woesearchaeota archaeon | reverse complement strand
TGATTTTTTCAATCTTTTTTAATTCTGGAATTAAATCTTTGACGAAGGCTTCTTTTTTTCTAATGGGATTTAATAAATTGCCTGGTTCTGCTGGAGCAAAATATTTTTTATTTGATTTTACGATATAATTGACTAAACCTTTTTCTATTAAATGATTAAGAACAGTATAAACTAGGGTTCTGTCCATCCCTATTTTTTTAGACAATTGGCTTGCAGTTATAGCGCCTTGTTTAAGTAATTCTAGGTAAACTTTGGATTCGTTGCCTGTAAGCCCTGCTTTTTGCAGTTTTTCTTCAAATGCTATCATATTAGTGTTTAAAATCGGCAGAAGTATATAAATGTTGTTACTTTTAATAACAACTTATCTTAATAAACCCATATCATAACTACTATATTATGATAACAATGGGCTTTAGAAGAAACTTGAAAAAGCGGATTAGTAGTGAAATAGCTAAAGCTCTGCCTTTTTGTGATAAAGATGTGCTTGTTTCGATTGAAACTCTAGTAAATAACGGAAGAAAGTTCAGAGCAATGTTATTTTACAATGCAAGCAAATGCTTTGGATACGAGAATGAAGAAACATTGCTTAATATAGCTGCTGCTTTGGAGATGCTACATAGAGCCTCATTAATACATGATGATCTGGTAGATCAAAGCGCTATAAGAAAAGGAGTTAAAACTTTGCATACACAATATGGAAATACTGCCGCAATTTATGTGCCAAATCTTTTGAGAGACCATGTAATAGAAATGCTTACCAACCACCCTTTAATTCAAGAAGATCTTACGAGGACTTATACTGAAATTTGTACAGGTCAACTTTATGAAAATCAAATTTCAAGATTAGACGAAATAAGTTGGCAAGATTATGAAAAAATAGTAGAATTAAAAAGTGCAGGTTTAGGAAGATTTGCTTTAAATATCGCGCATTATCTTGCATATAATTATATAGATAAAGAAAATCCTAGAGATATTGCTAAAATAGGTGCAATGTTGTTTCAAATAGTTGACGATCTGGAAGATTTATTAGACACTCAGCAAAGTGTTTCAACGGACATACAAAATAGCATCAAACCAGCACCCTATTTTTTCTTATCACCCAATCAAAAAAAGAAGTTGTATTCACCAAAGGATATTCAAAAAGCACTCTCTCAGCCAATTGTATTACAGAGAACCTATGCAACTGCAATCGAATATCTGGAACAACTTAATAACGAATTAAGAACATGGCTACCTGATAACGAATTTAGAGTCAAAATCCTTAATGACGTTAATTTGAGATTTAATGAAAGAACTAAAAAATATAAGGAGCGATTAAAATGAGCAAAGATGATCCTATAGAAGAGTTATGGAACGAGTCATTGGATGAAAATAAAATTGCTCCAGACGAAAAACCGAGTGAATTATACGAAATTATAATTCACTCTGCAGGATATTTTTGTCCAGCGTATATACTTGTATCTGCGATTGGTAAAGCCATTGGTTCAGATATTCCATATCATATGTTAGGTGTTCAGGCAGGCTTAGCTTCTACATATTTAGGAATCGCTTTTGAATTAGGATTGGGAAAAGGAATTTTAAATGAATTAAAAGAAATATGGAACAAAAAACTAAGTGATTAAAATGAGTGAAGAAAAAGAAATGAATAAAGATTCAAAAGAAGGACCATTAGAACGAATACTTGCTTTAACAGGAGCAATAATTCCATTAGGTTTGAATTCACTGACAATGTATTCATTAATGGAAAAAGCAGGTATCTATGAACCGGCACAAAATTCAGAAGCCTTTATCGAAGGGATAAGTGCTATGTTTAAGTATTGTTCCTTAAATTTACCTGTGGTTTTTTGTGCAACAGCAGGAGGATTTGTAATAGGCAGATATATTGGTTCCAAGTTAGATAAATTAAAAAGAAGAAAGAAATTAATGCAAAAAAAGTTCAACTTTTAATTATTTCCTCCACCCTCCTATTTATGGCGTCTAATTCTTTTATGATTTTGCCCTTCTCCTTTTGTAGCTTTGTGCTTTTTCTTTACGAATAAAATCCCTTACCTTTTTAAGCAATGGATACTTATTATATTATCATGACGAAAGGAGATTTAGAAGAAAACGTGTCCTCTGGAGAGGATTTTCAACGAGAATCAAAGGCAATATTTGAGAATCATTACCTTCTAAGAGAGAGTTTGCTTGAAATAATGTCTCAAGAAGAATGGAGCAAACCAAAAAATTTCACCGATGTAAGAAGCAAACCCATTACAATATATAGACAAACAAGAACATTACATACCTTAATGACCCTTTATTCAGTCTATAAATACAATATCAATCAAAACAGTCCAGAAGAGATGCTGAATTTAAACCAAGCACAAAGAAATCCCAAATATTCACATATTCCGTTAAGTTCAAGAGCAGTTCTGGACGACATCTTAAATATCGCCGGGATTCAAAATCGCTGGCATCCTAGTTTTGAAAATGTTGATTTAAGAAATCGTAATTATGTCCGAAAAATATTATTAAACGCAGAACATGCAGATGGCAGTCCAGTTACCATTACAGAAATAAAAGAGATGAACGCTTGGGACTGGAGGACTGTTCGCGTTAAGGATCCAGAAATTGGATTGGATAAAGCATTACGTTCATTAGTACAATATTTTACAGCTTTTGATTACTGGAAAACACACCCAAAGTACTCTCTTAACCATGTTGTTCAGAAGCGCAAAAAAGGTAAAGTAAACAAGAAAGCACTTAATGAAGTGTTAGAATTTGCCGGCCTATAAAAAACTGCCAAGAATAAAAAAGCCTTTATCATCTCTTTACTATCACTTTTTGTAATTCTAATTGATTTAATTTCTCCAGAATTAACTTATCATATATTTCAATTAATTGTTTTGCAATCAGATTATCTTGATTTATCTTATATAATGTCGCTCTTCCTATTTTTCTTGTTTTTAGGACAATTCCTAACTCTGAAAGTTTAGGAAATAATGTATTTAATGTTCCCCAGCTCACCCCGGCATTTAACATATCAGTTAAAGTGTAATCAAAATCTCTTCCTTCTATTAAGTATTGTAATACTCTCATTCTGGGGTTATATCCCATATACTCTAAAAAAATCGATTCGTCAGTCATATAATCTATTAAAACTTCGAACTATTTAAACCTTTCGTTTTTATACATCAATGTATAATAATGTCAGGAAAGATTTATTAATGATTTTACCATTATTTAATCAACGAAAGAATTGGATAAATTAAAAAAATTGATTCTTCAGAAACTAATCAGAGCGAATATTTGGGGCGGAAAACACACTCCTATTAATTTTGTGATTAAAGCAATTCCAGAGCACTATAGAAATACTCATAAAGGAAGAAAAACAATTAAAAAAACTTTAAAAGAGCTTGTAAATTCCGAATGGATTATTGTTTTATCAAAAAGAACTGGAAAAAGTTCTGATGAGCATATTTCCTTAAATCCAAGAAATATTAGCAAAATAAAACAATTTATTTTATCATTTAACTCTTAAGAAAGATTCATAAAAATCTCTTTAAATATTTTGATAAATTTATATCAACAGAATATTCTACTCTAACAAATGGTTTATCAATCTTAATCAATCGTGATAAATCTATTGGTGTTGCAATGACTACTGCATCGCATTTTGCTTTAGAAATTGTTTTTTCTAATTCTTTCATTTGTTTAGAACCATATCCTAATGCAGGAAGTATGTTTTTCATGTGAGGATATTTTGTATATGCTTTTCGAATACTTCCAACTGCAAATGGTCGCGGATTTATTGGTTTTGCTTTAAACTTTTTTGCAGCGATAAAACCTGCTCCATAGCTCATTTCTCCGTGCGTTAGTGTTGGTCCGTCTTCGACTACTAAAACTTTTTTATTTCGAATTAATTC
>DAOVMP010000126.1 GCA_030630695.1 Candidatus Woesearchaeota archaeon | reverse complement strand
ACTAAATCCAATAATTAAATCAAAAATGACATTCATTCTATACGAAGGCAAGAAAAAAGGAAAACCAAGTTCCATAGTTGATCTAACTATTGGTGAAGGAGAAATAATAGAACGATGAAAATATTAGCCGCTGGCGACTTACACGGGGACACGCGGGTTGCAAATGAACTGGCAGAAAAAGCAGAAAAAGAAAACGTAGACTATGTCATACTCTGCGGAGATATTACCCAAGCAGAACAAAGCACAGAAGGATTAGTTGGACCATTTGTAGCAAAAGGAAAAAAAGTAATATTAATCCCTGGAAATCACGAAACAATTGCAACAGCAGACTTCTTAGCAGAGTTGTATGGAGCTAAGAACTTGCACGGCTTTGGAATCAAAACCAAAGACAAAATAGGAATCTTTGGATGCGGAGGAGCAAACATCGGTCTTTCTCAATTATCAGAAGATGAAATCTTTGAGAAGTTGAAACAAGGTTTTGAAAGTATAAAAGACATAAGAAAAAAAATAATGGTAACACATGTGCACCCAGCAGAAAGCAAAATGGAAAAGTTTACTACATTTTTTCCAGGCAGTGCAGGGGTTACTAAAGCTATTAAACAATTCAAACCTGATTTTTTATTATGCTCACATGTTCATGAAGCAGAAGGAATAGAAGAAAAAATCGGGAATACAAAAGTTCTTAATGTTGGAAAGAAAGGAAAGATTATTGAGTTTTAACCCTTCATAACTGCATATGGAACAACTTTAACAACTTTTTTTGCTAGTTTTAATTTATCTGAAACTCTTATAACTTCATCAATGTCTTTATACGACTGCGGACCTTCTTCTGCCAAACCTTTCCAAGAACCAGCCTTGATTTGGATGTCTTGTTTTTCTAACGCTTTCTTAACTGCCTCTCCTCTAAACTGCTTCAGCGCTGCTGAACGTGACATAACCCTTCCTGCACCATGAGCTGTTGAAGACCATGATAACTTTTCGCCCTCTTTACTGCCCACTAAAATATAAGAAGCAGTACCCATACTGCCAGGAATAATAACTGGCTGACCAACTTTTCTGTATACTTGTGGAATTTCCTCTCTGCCTGGTCCGAACGCTCTTGTTGCACCTTTTCTATGAATGTACAAATCTTTCTTTTTCCTATCAACTGTATGTTTTTCTATCTTTGCAATATTATGACAAACGTCATAAACCATATCCATACCATCTGAACTGCCCATAACCTTTTTGAACGATTGCCTAGTCCAATGAGCAATCATTTGTCTGTTTGCAAATGCAAAATTAATTGCGCAACCCATTGCTTTAAAATACTTTTGACCTAAATCAGAATTAATCGGTGCGTTTATTAGTTCTCTATCAGGCAAATTCTCTACACCATATTTATCTTCCATTAATCTAATGTAATCTGAAGCTGTCTGATGACCAAAACCTCTGGAACCGCAGTGAATCATAACTAAAATCTGGTCTTTTTTATCAATACCAAAAGTTTTAGCTATTTTCTTATCATAAATCTCTTCAACTTTCTGAATTTCCAAAAAATGATTACCTGCACCTAAAGTACCTAACTGAGGCATACCTCTTGTAATCGCTTTTTCAGAGCAAGCAGAAACATCTGCATTACCCATACAACCATATTCCTCTGTTCTTTTTAAATCATCTTTTGTTCCATAATTATTATTTAACGCCCAATTACCGCCTTTTGTCAAGACTTCTAACAATTGATCTTTTGTTAATTTAGTTATTCCGCCTCTACCAACACCTGCAGGAACATCTCTGCCTAATTGATCTAATAATTCTTTTCTTTTTTTATCTATCTGATTTGCTGTAAAAGGAGTTCTTAATACTCTAACTCCGCAATTAGAAACAATAAAAGAATTTGCTATAAAATTATGATTATCCTTAACATTAAAATCATACACTTCTTCTTTTCCATAATACGTTATTGAACAAACTTTATCAAATATTGCACCAAATTTATCATACTCTTCTAATTTTTGTTGCTTAAAATCTTCAAACGAAATAAAATTTAAAGCAATCCTCTGGTTTACATTTTCATAATAATGTCTTTCTACAAATCTTTCATTAATTACATTCTTATAGATCTTTTTTACTTCAGATATTCCAAATTCCATATTACGATATTGCTTAATTTCTTCTGCTAATTTTTTTCTCTTGAGGTTTTCCTGTTTTTTAAGCAATATATACAGAATAGAAATATTTGCCAATTTATTTCTTTTGTGATTATATTCAAATCCTATATTTCGCCACAATTTCAATAAATTATCTTCTTCTGCCGAAATTATCAGTCTAAATCTTTTTGTTTTCTCTTTATACCTATTAATAAATTCTTCCCTCACACTTATCTTATTCACTTTAATACCCAACTCTTCAAGTAACCTTGCAATTTCTAACATAAACAATCTAGCACTTGAACTCAAAGCGTCTATCTTATTCTGAGAGAGGATTGGGGAATAAAATCCAGTCTTACTGTGTGTTGCAGGAGAACTTAACTCCGCTCCAAAAAAGGCCGCTAAAAATTGTCTTTTAACACTAAGTGGAGATTTTTTAATCCATTCAGGCACAGAATATGTCATTCTTGTTTTATTACCCTCTGGAACGCCTGCATTTTTCATTAAACTTACGAATTCCTTTGTTTTGACATGTAATTCACTATTTGTTGAACTAAATTCTTTTTCACCATACTGTGTTTTAATTTTATGATTTCTTGTTCTGGTATGAATTCGCGCATTAAAACCAAGACGGCAAATATCCTTTTGAATATCTGTTAAATCTTCTTTTT
>DAOVMP010000081.1 GCA_030630695.1 Candidatus Woesearchaeota archaeon | reverse complement strand
TATCTAAACCTAGTAAAGCGACTTTTTTACCTCTTTTTGTAAAATATTTAGCTAATTTACCACAAGTAGTTGTTTTACCAGAACCAAACAAACCAACCATCATTATTTTATCTGGTTTTTTGTCTTGAATATTTATCTCTGCTTTTTCTCCGCCTAAGAACTTAACTAATTCTTCATAAACAATATTGATTAAATGCTCTCTTTTAGTTAAAGCACCAGGTGTTTCTTCTTTAGTAATTCTTTCTTTGATCGATTTTGTTAAATCGAAAACCAACTGAACATTTACATCTGCTTGTAATAACGCTCTCTGAATATCCTTGACTAATTCATTGATTAATTTCTCATCTACAAAAATAGATTTAGCTATTTTCTGCAAAGTTGTTTTCAATGAAGAGCCAAGTTTTTCTAAGACCATAGTTTAAATTTATGTGTTCCTTATTTATAAAGGTATTGCTAACATAAGCTTTATAAGGGTATTAAATTAGTGATAATCTATGAAGAAAATATATGCGCTGGTTATGTTGATTTTATTTGCGGCAACTGTACAGGCAGGTGAGCTGAGTTTTAGAGACAGTGAAACTGGACTGGAGATAAAAAATGCTGTTCTTTCTATAAATCTTAATAATAATGAAATGATAAAATTCTTAAATGATAATGGCAAAATCGAATTAAACCCTTCTAAAGGACAAATACTGGAAATAACAGCTGACTTGGTTGAAACAACAGGAAAAGACTACTACACAAAAATCGAATATGATAATGAAGAAGAAATAATACTATTTCCAATTGCATCTGTTAGGGGGATAGTTAAAGATAGTTTAGATAATATTGTTGGGTTTGCAGAACTAAAATGTGCATGTAAACCTTTGCCAAAAATTAATCATCCTGAAAAAACAGACAAGTTTGGAACTTTTTCTACAATTGTTGCAGCAGGTAAATGTAAAATCTATGCAAGCTATAAAAACGCACTGGGATTTAAAGAAATATTTTTACAGCAAGGAGAACTAAAAGATATTGAAATTAAACTTGATAAAACAATTGTATCTGTTCCTAAAAAAAAATATGCGCAATACGGAATTGTGGCTTTAATCGGAGCAATTATATTTGCAGTGATTTTTGCTTATACGCAGAAAAAAACCAAATCCTTATTAAAGAAAAAGAATGAAAAACAAAATACACCAAAACGAAGCCAAGATATTCTTAAAACATTAAATTCAAAAGAAAAAGAAATAGTAAATTTTTTAGAAATGAATCAAGGTAAATCAACACAAGCAGGAATAAGACATAACACGGGAATACCACGAACATCATTATCACGATTAATTAATGGTTTGGAGAACAAAAACATAATAAAAGTAAGAAAAGAAGGAAAAGCAGTGAAAATCAGCCTGACAGATTGGTTCATGGAAAAGGGCTGAAATGGGTAGATAAAATAAGACTTTTTCTAAAAAGAAGCTTAAAACAGGCTTGTTTCTGAAGTTGTTCCTGCCAGTTATTATATATTTACCCGGCTTTATGCTTGTTATTAAACAAGTTTCGGAGGCGAAAAACTATGAAGAAAATAATGGCAATATTTATTTTGAGTTTGTTTTTGATGTCAATGACCGCTATATCAGTTGTTGCTGAAAACAAACCAGATTTAGAAGTTAATGGCATGACTGCAATATGCCGTGATAAAGGCGAAGTTTGTGAATTTAGAGTAATTATCATCAACCTAAGACCAGTAGCAACTGGACCATTTGATGTAGAATTTAAAATATCTCCTGATTCATATACGCTGATTGACGGATATACACTTATACAACGAATTTCTAATTTAGAAGCTGGCGGACAGACAACAAGTACAGTAAAGTTTGTACCAAAGGAAAGAGGAGCATACATTGTTGAAGTAATAGTAGATTCTAATAATGATGTTGCAGAAACAAACGAGGAAAATAATAGAATGACAGTAGATCATGGTGTGAGATCCATAGTAGCAGAATCTGCTCCATCAATACCGCCAACAAACCCAACAACAAGTTCAACAAGAGATAGAATCGATTTATCAAACTATCCTGAAATATTTTTTGACAACGATAAAATAAATGCGATATTGGTAGTGGGAGACGAAGCACCTGCAGATGATGTAATTGCTGCAACAGATATAGTAGTATCTTTTGAAAACAGACGTTCTATACGTCCTACTTATCTGGCAAGCGAAGTAAATAATTTAAAACAAAACATTATCAGTGTTGGAAACCCTTGTGATAATCCTGTAACAGCAAAACTAACTGAATTAAATGATTGTCACGGAGGACTAAAACCAGGACAAGCAATGATAACCCTAAAAGAATACCAAGGCTATGCACATATGGCAGTCTTTGGGTACTCAAGAATGGAAACAAGAAAAGCGGCAAGAGCGTTAGGTACAATTAGACTTAATGGGCAAAAAGCATTGCTTGAATTTAAAGAAGACTTTACACCAGAAAGAATTAGTATTCCTGAAAAAACAGAACCTGAACCAATATCTGAAAGATACATAGAAAAAGAACCACAAATAATTGAATCAGAAAAAGATTGTGTTGGATGCAGAAAAAATGGAGCATGCATGCAGTTTGGCATAAGAATGATTGAACAAAACAAACCGGTCTACTGTGATATTGACAACACATTCAAACCACAGAAAGAGAATGAAAAATCATGTCAAAACAACTATGAATGCTTAAGCAACACATGCCAAGATGGAACATGTCAAAGCATATCTGAAAAAATTCAAAGCATTGAAAAAGAATTAAAAGAACAAAGAACCATTTTGGACAAATTAGTTGGATTTTTCAAAAGATTGTTCAGATTTTGATGTTTTTTTTAGACAAGCATAAGAGGGATACCTCCCCTCTTTTTGCCTAAGAATTTAACAAAAACTTTTAAATAATCATAACTTCTTGATAATTATATGCAACTAAAATGGCTAGGGCATGCGAGTTTTGAACTTAAAATTGGAAATTTAATATTATATATAGATCCTTATGCCGGGGAGTATGTTGACAAAGCAGATATAATATTAATAACACACGCTCATTATGATCATTTTTCCCGCGAAATAGTTGAGAAGATACGTAAAGAAAATACTACGATTATAGGACCTGCTGCTGTTGCTTCTCAAATTGATGGTTGTCGGAGCGTAATTGCAGGAGAAAAAGGACTTTTAGATAAGATAAAAGTTCAAGCAGTTCCTGCCTATAACACTCCTGATACTCCACGACAAACACATTCAAAAGAAGAAGGAGTTGGATTTGTAATAGAAACAGATGAATACTCAATTTATCATGCAGGAGACACATCATTTATACCTGAAATGAAAGATATCCACGCAGATATAGTATTATTACCAGTAGGCGGAACATATACCATGGATGCAAAACAAGCTGCAGAAGCAGCAAAGTTAATAAACCCTAAGATTGCAATACCCATGCATTATGGTAGAATAGTGGGAACAAAAGATTCTGCTCTGTATTTCAAAGAATTAGTTGAAGAAGCAGGCATTACTGTTCAAATACCTGAAAAAGGAAAATGGGAAGAAATGTGAAATCAAAAAAAAACATTTGTAAGAAATATCTTGAAGTTGGCGGACAAGCAGTAATAGAAGGAGTAATGATGAAATCCAAGAAACGAATAGTTACTTCTGTCAGGAAAAAGAAAAAAATAGTTTCTAAAACTCGAACATTCAAACCTATAACAGAAAGAAAAAGAATATATCGCTTACCTTTTCTTAGAGGTTTTATTTCTTTAATGGAAATGATGGTTGTTGGAATGCAGGAATTAACATGGTCTGCTGACCAGCAAACAGATGACAATGAAGGAAAACTATCTGTATGGCAATTAATCCTCACTTTTGCTTTTGCAATTGTTGCGGTAGTAGGAATGTTTATTGTAGCTCCATATTAT
>DAOVMP010000127.1 GCA_030630695.1 Candidatus Woesearchaeota archaeon | reverse complement strand
AGCAAAAAGAGAATCACGGCATTATGTCATTTAGAATCAGAAAGAGAAGAGAATTTACACGTTCGTGAAACTGCTGTTGAGATTCAAAACAAATACGGCGGCATACTTCTTAGCGAAAAAGAATTCACAGACAATGCAGAAGCATATCTTTTTCCAGAACAAGAAGATTTTACTTAAAAAACAGTCTTCCGCGAACATAAATTCCGTATTTTTTCATTAAGTCTCTCCAGATTGCGTAATCTAAAGGTTCTAAAACAACTCCTAATTTATTTATTCGTTCTAACTCGCGTGCATCATTGTATTCTTCTTTTATGTCAAAGATTTCGCCGTCACTTATCTGAATTATTTCCGGATCTGAACTTAATGAACCAATTTCAACATACTCTGAAGGAATATATGTAGCGATTATAGGCTCGACTGTTTCTACAAAACAATAGCCAGACTCTTGATAAGAATATTCTACAGGGCATTTTATTCCAACAGTCATATGACGATCTTCTGGATAATGAAATAATGAAACTCCAAATCCTAATTCACGTAATAAGAATGCTAATAATGAAGATTTTTCTCCGCAAACACCCCTATCGTCATAAAGAACTTCATATGGATACCTTCCTTGTAATTCTTTATATCGTCTTTCTGAATCTGCATATGGAATACTTTGAACTAATGAAATAGCTACTCGTGCTTGTTCGTTTTTATCAATTTTTTTATCTTTTATTGATTCAACTAATTTTTTTAAATATTGTCTTTGTTCAGGATTATTAATATATTTTAACTCCAATTCACGAGCAGAAGGACATTCTGGATCGCAAACATATGTTCGTGGTTTTGCGCTTAAAAAATCATTTAATTCTTTGTGAACAATCATATTAATTGCATTTTGTTTTCCTCGCAAAGTGTATTCAAATGTGTTTTCTTTTGAAGTTATTTCAAATGCCGATACACAATTTTCTCCAGATGCAATTTGATTCAAAGGACAACCACAAACAGAAGCTTTTTTAATTATATTCCCGTTTAAACAATAATATGGCTTTTGTGTAGAACATTCTGAATAAATAGTTCCGTCATTGCATCTTTGAATTGGTTTTTCAGATTCAATAATTTCTTTTTGGATTTCTTTTTCTTCTAAACTTTCATCATTTATAGTTTCGTCAGCTATATTTTCTGTATCGATTTTATCATCATTTTCAAAATCGTCTTGTGATTCTATTTCCACAGGATTACAACCTACTAAAAATAAGAAAATAAGCATCACCATTACTTTTTTAATCATGCCCAAAAATCGAAGATTTTTGGCACACTGAAAATTTTTAATTTTCATTGTTAAAATCACATATAATTTTCCATCATTTGCTCTGCAGCAGTCATTAAATGTTTAGCTTTTTGTGTAGGATTATATTGTTTATTCTCTATAGCTTTTCGTTTTTCATACATTGCTTCGTTTATTTGTTCGATTTTTCCCTGTTGATAAAGTGTTTCTATACCTGTTTGGTCAATTTCGTTTTTAATTCCTACAACAGTATTATATAATTCTTGCATTGGAGCTTTACTTAACTCTTCAATCTGTGCTTGTTTTTCAATATCAGATGGTGCAGTAGAAGCGATTCCTTCCAAGCCCTCTTCTTTTGGAATAAATAATTTGTCAATTTCAATTTTTTTTATCTCAGGTATTTTAATTTCTTCAAGAACTCTTGATTCCTGTTCTGCTTCTCGTAATAATTCTTCTGCAGATTCGATTTCATTATTTTTTTCTTCAATTTCTTTTCGTCTTTCATCAATTAATTTGTGTAATTCGCCTTCAATTCTTTGAAGAACTTTTACTTTCTCTTCAGGAGGTAATTGTTTAATTTTTGCAAAATCAATTTTCTTCATTAAGAACTATTAATATGATGGTTTTATTTAAAACTTGCTTAATTAAGAACTCCTACAACAACTCCTTTTAATTCAAACGAACGAACTCTCCAGTCATCTATAAAATCATTATTATATCCTTTTGTTAAAGCATACCAACCATTTGAATCAGAACCAATTGAAACAATCGAATGCACTATTATTTTATTTTCTTTTGAAAAGGATATTATGTCTCCAATCTCCAAGCTATCGACATCTGCTTCTGCTTCGATTACATGTGAATTCGAACTTAACAACGGTTCCATTGATTTGGTGTCTTCAACAGAAGCGTATCGTAAATTAGATTTTTCAACCACCAACTTATCTTCATATAGATGTATTGCATCAGAAGTAATTCTGTCAGAAGGATTATCTAAATCATTAGAACCTCCAGTAGCAAATCGACTTTCAATAGTATCAAATACAGAGTTGAAACTAAAACCAAGTATAAATAACAATATCCCAATATATACTAACTCAATTCGCATACTACCCCCATTAAGAACAAGAATAATTCCAATTTAAAATTCTTTATCACCACTAATAAATGCTCTCAGAAACCAGTATACTAATCAATATATTTATATACTAATTAGTTATATATAGTATAATTTAACTTTGCGAGGGAAAAAGAGGATGAAAAACGTCTTAATATATTTAGCAATATTTATTCTGGCAAGCTCACTTGCCCTAGGAGCAACTGTAAATTTAGAGCCTATAGAGACTTATGAAAGTGTTGAAGCTGAGTTCAATTTAGAAGTAAACAATTATTTGGGTAATGATGTTATCACGCAGCTTAGTTTGAACTCTCCTGATATGGACATAATTGATGTATTGGATTTCTTGGGTTGGACTAGTGATTTTACTTCCTCGCAAATCATTTGGT
>DAOVMP010000072.1 GCA_030630695.1 Candidatus Woesearchaeota archaeon | reverse complement strand
TGTTGAATCAGCAGAAAAAGCTGAAACAAAAGAAGAAATGGTAGTTACAGCTGCCGGAGCATAAAGATGCCAAAGCCAATAATAGATTACAAAAAATGCATAAAATGCGGGCTATGCTGGCTGCACTGCCCAGATTCTGCTTATAATTTCAATAAAAAAGGATTTCCAGAATGCGACAGCAAAGTCTGCAAAGGCTGCTTACTTTGCATCCAAGTCTGCCCTGTTAATGCAATCTCTGTAAAACAAGAAAGAGGCGGCAAAGGAAAAACAGAGTGTAAAACAAAAAATGATTGAAATAATTGACGGCAATGCATCGGCAGCATGGGGAGCTCGGCGAGCTAAAG
The DNA here is from genome assembly GCA_030630695.1 of Candidatus Woesearchaeota archaeon. Classification (GTDB taxonomy): domain Archaea; phylum Nanobdellota; class Nanobdellia; order Woesearchaeales; family ARS49; genus WJKI01. The sequence goes on along the minus strand of DAOVMP010000072.1, from coordinate 3,698 downwards.
TACAATGTGTTCCATGCTTTCCTATAACTCCTACTACAGAAATAATAGAAACAATTGCTGCTTGGAAAGCTAAAAACGAATTTAAAGGAGAATTTGTCCAACTAGAATCAGAACACAGTGCTGCTTCAGCAGCATTTGGAGCGTCTATTACTGGTGCTCGTGTATTTACTGCAACTTCTTCTCAAGGATTATTATTAATGCACGAATTACTGCCTATTATTTCTGGCTGTCGAACACCAATGGTAATGACAACTGTTTCCCGCTGCTTATCAGCACCTATAGGTCTTTGGCCAGACCATAATGACACACTAGCAATGAGAGATGCAGGCTGGATAATGTTTATCTGCGAAACAAACCAAGAAGTATTAGATACTGTAATAATGGGATATAAAATTTCAGAAAATCGACGAATATTACTGCCTGTAATTGTTAACATGGATGGATTTGTACATTCTTACACTCGAACAGAAGTTGACATACCAGATCAAAAACTAGTTGATGCATTTTTACCACATCCAGAATTACAAATCAAATTAGATATTAAAAACCCAAAAACATTAGGCATACCTGCAATGGGATTAGATTATATGAAGTATCGCGCACAACTACACAGAGCAATGCTTGACTCATTTGAAATTATTGATAAAACACACAAAGAATGGGCTAAGTTAACTAAAAGAAAATATGATTTTCTAGAAGAATATAAATTAAAAGACGCTAAAACCGCAATAGTAATGATTGGCGCTAACACCACAATTGCTAAATCAGCAATAGATGAAATGCGTTCTCAAGGCAAAAAAGTTGGTTTGCTGCGAATTCGTTTATTTCGACCGTTTCCTGAAAAACAAATACGCAAAGCACTAGATAAAATCAAAAATATTGCGGTAGTAGATCAAAACATTTGTCCTGGAATGGGCGGAATACTTTATCCTGAAATTAAAATGGCATTGTATGGATGTAAAAAAGTTATAGCAAACTATATTCAAGGTCTTGGAGGCAATTTTGTCTCTGAAAAAGATTATATCGCGATATTCAAAGATGTTATGAAAAATAAAAAAGAAGAACGAAAATGGCAGATGTAGAAAAAATTGAATTCGATATCAAGAGCGAGATGAAGAAAGAACACTTGATTTCAGGCGGAACTTTTGCCTGCTCTGGATGCGGTGCAATCTTAGGAACAAAACTAACATTAGTTGCTCTTGGCAAAAATACTATGTTGATTAATACATCCGGCTGTATGACACTAACTGCAACATGGCCATTTACACCATACAAAGTTCCATGGGTACACGGAGCAATTGAAAATGGGGCGTCTGTTGCTGCAGGAATATTAATGGGATTAAAAGCACAAAAAAAAGATAAAAACACACATATAGTAGTTTATGCAGGCGACGGAGCAACATATGATATTGGTTTTCAAGCATTATCAGGAATGATTTACCGCAAAGAAAAAATAATCTATATTTGTTATAACAATTGTCAATTTGCAAACACAGGACATCAATGCTCATCAGCAACTGAAAAATACGCACGAACTTCTACTACACCGCCTCCATTAGGAAATCCATTGCCTAGAAAAAACATGGCAAAAATGATGGCTCTTAATGGAGCAGACTATTGTGCAACAGCGTGTGTATCATTTCCGTTTGATTTTATAAAAAAACTACGCAAAGCAGCAACAATGAAAGGATCATCATTTATAGATTTATTAACACCATGCGAGCCAGGCTGGATGGTAAATCCATGGGAAACTCTCAAAGCAGGACAATTAATGGTAGAAACAGGAATGTGGCCGTTATATGAAATAGAGAATAAGAAATTTAGTTTAAATTACAAACCAAAAATGCTTCCTGTTGTTAAAGCACTACAAATGCAGGGACGTTTTAAACACTTAACAAACGAACAAGTAACAGAAATACAAGTAACAGTAGTAAAAGAATGGGAAATGATAACTAAAGGACGATTCTGGGAAGCTGAAGAATACTAAAAAAATTAACCATCAAAACCAACAGTGTCTAATTCTTTGGTTGTTAAATTAAATCTTTTTACTGTTTGTGTGCTATTCCAATTATGTGTTCTGAATAATACAACATTACTGTCTTTAGAATGTTCAAGTATTCTGAAATTAAAAACCTCATTATCTCCATAATTAGTTATTTGTTCTAAATTGTCCGTTGCAATATCGTATACATATAGATTTTGATTATCACTTCTATTTGTAACATAAACTTTCGAACTATCCGGAGTACACCCAACATAATCTAAACTAAGACCTGCTTGTTTAATTATTTGTGATGTATTATTAACAACATCTTTCAATAATATCCCATCCCATCCAGTTGCGATTTCTTGTGCGTCTATTGCGAATATTTGTTTGTTAGGTAACATTACTGCAGACCAATTAATATTATATCCTGGTTCTGTAATTTGTGTATTTGTTTTTGTTGAAGGATCATGTAAATAAATTTCTTTTGTCCATGAAGGTGAAAAATTTGTTTTAGAAATCACACTTTTATTATCAGAAGTAAATCCAATAAATTTAGATTCATCATATGTCATTGCAGCAAATGGATCATATAATTCATCTCTTCCTGAATGGTATAATTCAAAATCAGCAAAAGAATCTTGTACTTTTCCGGTAATACCATCTGAAGACATGTCTGTTGCCCTAAATTCATTTACAGGTGCAGAAGGTATTGTCTTAAACAAAGTAAATGTTTGATTTACAACATCTAAATGATTGATATACCAATCTCCATTTGTAGTATCTTGAAGCATAACAATTGCTCCTTCACCATTATCTGACAAAGCATCAGTCCATTTAAATCTGTTTCCTGCAGGCATTGCCGGTTCTTGAACAGTATTTGTTGGAATATCAAGTGTTTTTAATCCCATATCACTTCCAGCCCAATATGGAATCAATGCTGTTTTATTATTTTTTGAAATTGCAGTTACATTATGCCCAAAAAGATTAAGTATTGGTGTTATTGATTCATCAGAAGTATCCAACATTGCAAGAATATTTCCTTGAGGAGCTTTGAAATATTCTATAAACATAAGAGTTCCGTCTTGAGAAGTCATATGAGGAAATCCAGATGTAGATCCTGAAATTAATTCTTCTAAAGTTTGCGTTCCAAACTCATGCCTATATAATTTAATTCCATCTCCTTTGTCTCCACTAAATATAACTTTAGAATCATCAGGATAACACATAAAATCCCAATTAATCCGTTCAAAATCATCTGTTTGAAATACTAATTGTCTTGTATTTGCATCATAAACTCGGAAATCATTTGTAGTGTCAAGTTTTTGTGTAACACTTATTAAATTATCTCCTGCAAATAAAATAGGAAAATCACTGTCTGCAGGGTTATTTGAAACATTTAAACTAGAATCATCAACAGAATCAAACATGTAAACTTCTAAATCATCATTATTTTGAACTTCCATTGCTACCGATTTTCCACTTTCAGAAAGCAAAAATCTTCTTGCAACAGGTGTTTGATCACGCAGAACTTCATTAGTTATATATTCTGTTTTATTTTTAGAACAACCAAAAGGCAATAAAGTAGATACGATAAATGCCAATCCTGCTAATTTTGTTCCTTTTTTCATTTTGATTTTTGCATTCCCCTAATGTATACTACAGAATATAAGTTCGGTCTTTAAAAAGCTTCCCTATTCAAAAGACGAGATTG
>DAOVMP010000026.1 GCA_030630695.1 Candidatus Woesearchaeota archaeon | reverse complement strand
TGGAATTGCTATAACAGATCATAATACAATCAAAGGCGGTTTAGAAGCTAATAGTTTAAACAAAGATAAGAATTTTGAAGTGATCATAGGAGCTGAAATCAAAACAAAAGTTGGTGAAATTTTAGGTTATTATCTTAAAAAGGAAATTAAATCAAGAGATCCAAAACAAGTTATTAAAGAAATTCATAAACAAGGCGGAATAGCAGTTATAGCTCATCCTTTTGGTCATGGAATCATAAGAAAGTGTGCAGGTATTGATATTAAGTATTTGAAAGGGTTAAATGGTGTTGAAACTCATAATGCTAGAAATATGTTTCATTGGGAAAATTTCTATGCAGAATTAGCAGCGGCAAAATACAAACTGGCTAAAACAGGCGGTTCTGATGCTCATTCCTATAATGAAATTGGCAGAGGCTATACCTTATTCAATGGAAATTTAAAATCTGCTATTAAAAAGAAAAAAACCCATGCAGATGGTAAAATATCTCCTTTGCCAGTAGGTAGAGGAATCAGTATGTTTAGGAAATTCACAGCAAGATTTATAAATAAGTTATTCTATAGATAGTTTAAAGAGGTGTTTTCATGGAAAAGCTTGAAGCAGTTATTTTTGTTGCAGTTCTTGCAGTTGCTATTGGTGGTATGTATTTTGCTTATTTTGGAACTGGTCAAGCTATTAAAAGACTGCCTGCATGTAATGGTGGTTTTATAATTCCTCATATGAGTTTTACTGGTTTGTCTGCTAATTATTTTGCTGAATATAAATTTAGAGGAATTGAAGGCACTGTTGAACTTGTGGACATAAAAGGTCCAGGAGCGAGGTTTAATGTGGATGGTGTTTTAACTCCGTATCTTGAACTTACTAATTCTTGGCTTGGTGAACAAGTAGGTATTAAAGTTGGAGACATTAGCAGAAATTCTGTCAGTGTTTGTCTTGCTTCTACTGTTCCTGAGTGTGTTGATTATTATTGGGATTTGGATACTCGTAAAAAAGAATGTGGTCAATGGACAAGTCAGGCAGATTCTCTTTTTTGATTAAGAGATAGTTTTTTAAGCTTCTAGAAGTTCTTATTCTATAAGCTCCTGTAGTATAGCTTGGACAGTACGCACGGTTGCGGTTCTTTTCTAAAAGTAAAATCCGTGAAACCGGGGTTCAAATCCTCGCAGGGGCGTTTAACTTTTTTTCTTTAGAATTATAGTCTTATCAAAAACAATTCTGGGTCGAACAGGTTGTATAATATCTCCACATTTAGGAGGTCTGTACTGGCTGATTACCGATATAGAAAATAAGATTACTATTCCTATCTTAATTAGTGCTATTAAATAGATACCTTTTTAACCGCAATTAATTTCACACATATTCCAATGAGTGAGGGGAGACAATACGCAGATAAAAAGGCAGAAATCTCAAAATCTAATAAACTTATAGATCCTAATAGAAATTATTCTAATCAAATAGCTTCTTTTAATTTGTTGTCTAGACAGGAAGAAAGAAAACAAACTAAATTAATTTGGCATAGCCAAAAAAGAATAATCTATCAATTATGCATACTTGATTCTTACCACGGCAGTTTAGAATTTTGCCTTAATTCTGATTTAAAGGAAATTGTTTTATTTGGAAAAGATAATTTTAGTTTAGATATTAAGCTTCAGTTAAGTGAATCTCTTAAAACAATAGATAAGATTAACAAGGAAATCAAAAGATTAAATCAGATATATAAAACAACAAAAAGAGCATATAAACAAAGAGATCTTGAAAAAAGAATTTGCTTTAAAAGAATTCATAAATTTAATCTTTTGAGCACGTTTAATATTTCAAAAGGGTTTTTAAATCAACATATTAATAATTTAATCAAACTAACAGAAGTTAAAGGAATTTTTTCAGAACAAGATACAAACAAAATAAAATTAGCATATCAAATTAACAAACAGTATAAAGAACTCTTTGATAATTTTATTTGTTCAAATTTAAAATTAGTTGCGCGTATTGCCGGCAAATATTCATCTAACAGAAACTCTTCATACATTGCCCGAGATGATTTAATACAAATAGGAAACAACGGTCTTATCGATGCTTTAGAACGATTTGATTATAGAAAAGGATATAAATTTTCTACATATGCCTCTTGGTGGATTAAACAAGGTATTTTAAAAAATCGTTCAACGCAGTATAGAGCTATGCGAATGCCGATTCATGTTCTTGATGCCGCAAATAAAATTAAAAAATTAAAAGACCGTCTTAAAATCGAAAACAAGTCCCTGCCCTATACAGAAAAAATTGCAGAAATTTGTAATTTATCTGTTTTTACAGTTAAAAATGCATTAGCTGTGTTAAGACCGGTCGTTTCTTTAGATTTAAAAGTAAATAAAAATAGTAATGATTCTTTCAAGATATTTATTGAGGATAAAAAAACAGAAAAATCGGATTCTAGATTAGAAACCGAAGAATTAAGGCAAATAGTTAGAAGCGCTCTTGATAGTATTCCTGAAAGAGAAAAACAAATTCTGTGTTTAAGATATGGCCTTTCTGACGGAAAAGCACATACTCTTAAAGAATGCGGCAGAGTACTTAATTTAAGTAAAGAACGCGTAAGGCAGATTGAAAAAAAGGTTAAGAGAAAACTTAAACACGTTTCAAAAGGGCTTATTAAATTATTAAATAATAATTAATTTCTCCCTCTCTGAGATTCATAAAGAACTGTTATATCTTCTATTCCCCTAGAATTTCAGAAATCTTTTTTCTTAAATCAATTTTTTGAATAAATCCTGCGCCAGTTCTTTCAAGAACGCCCTCGTCATATTCACTTTTATGAGCAGAAATAAAATAAAATCTATCACTTGCCCCTCTTGATCGTGCTTCATTATACATCTTTTCAGGAGTTTCTAGTAGATTTCTTTCTTCATCTGTTATTTGCATGGTGGTAGGATCTTTGAGAATTGGTTTCATATCTACAAAACAAGCATACAAATCTCCTGCTTTTTCAATAACATAATCAAGAGCCCTATAGAAATCTGTAAATTCGATAGGATTAAATCTGGTTTTTTTCACCTTTCTAGACATTAACCTTACCCACTTCTCTTCGTCATCAACCAATAGAATATCTTTTTTCATAAGAACTCTACCCTCTCCCTCTCTGAGATTCATAAATAATTTCAATATCCTCAAGAGTAGTTATTTCTTCAGGGCTTCTTTCTTCGCGCAAATGAACCAAACGAGGAAATCGTAAAGCATAGCCGGATTTATAAGTAGGACTACGTTGTATCTCTTCATAATTGATTTCAATAACTATTTCTGGCTTGACATAAACGATTTTGCCTTCTTCTTTAATTATCAAAGGCTTCATCATCTCTGTCAACTGTCCAAAACTCACTCCTTCTTCTGCTTTTTCTTTAATTCCAGTACCCACACGACCGATTTCTAAAAATTCGCCGGTTTCAGCATCGCGTACAGCAATTATAAAACTTGCAAGCCAAGCAGATCGTTTGCCTTCTCCCCATTCTGCTCCAACTATTACTGCATCTACTGTTTCCATTGTTGGTTTTACTTTTACTCCATAGCCAACACGAGCACCCGGCTTGTAGATTCCAGCCAAATTCTTTACCATAATTCCTTCGTTTCCTGCTTCTAAACTTTTTTGATAAAATTCTTCTGCTTCAGAAATATTTGAAGTTATAAATTGCTCTGCTGGTTTTATTTTCAGATATTCGGGGTCTGTTATCATTGAAACTAATATTTTTCGTCTTTCTGAAAATGGTTTTTTGATTAGATTTTCTCCGTTGTAAAAAATCACGTCAAAAACATTTAATTCTACTGGAAACTTTTTAGCAATTTCTTCTATATCATATTTTCTTCTGATTCTTTGGGATATACTTTGAAAAGCAATGTATTTTTTGCTGAAACGATCATATCCAACTGCTTCACAATCGATAATAAATGAATCTCCTTCAACATGTTTTTCAACAAAGTCTAAAACATCTGGAAATTGTTCAGTTACATCATCTAATCGACGGGTGAATATTTTTATTTCTTGATTGTTTTTATGTATCTGCATTCTAAACCCATCGTATTTGTATTCAAATGCCGCAGGTTTTCCTACAATGGAATATGCATCTTCTATGTTTTTCGCTTTTGGGTAAAGCATTACTTTAATTGGTGTTCCTGATTCTAATTTGATTTCAGATAATCCTTCAAATCCTTTTTGTTTTGCCGCTTTTGAAACAACTGAGAAATCATTTACAACATCATATGCTTCCTGCACAGCATCTACATACTTCATGTATTCTTCTCTATTTTCTACTTCAAATTTGTTTTCTTTGATTAAATAACTTATTTTTGCTTGTTCACCAAAATAAGCCCATACAATAGAATCCCGGATTGTTCCTTCCCCCAGTCCAACGCGCAGTTCTTCAATTACGGTTCGAATAATATATCGAGCTTCCAAAGGACTTGCACTTGTTAATAATTCTGCAATTAATTTTATTTTTTTATCAACTGTTCCTGTTCCTTCTAAAGAAGCGAGTTTCTGCAAGTTATCAAAGACTTTGTCAACAGTCAATTCTTGTGAAAATAATGTGACTTGTTTTTTTCTTCCGATTAAATTTTCAGCGGCTCTTCCTAAGTCTCCTGTTGTTTTCCATTCTTGTTCAGCATCTATTCCTGTTGATATTTGTATTGCTTTTAATAAAAGTCTGGCAGCAACTCCTATTTTTCTTTCATCCCATGGCGAAAATACTCTTCCTTGGACTAATAACAATACTTTATCCATTTCCGCAGTATCAACTGTTTTCAAAAATCCAGAAAGATAGTGTGTTTTCTCTAATCTTTTAGTAGTGCCCTCTAATTTATCATAAATCCCCACCAATTCCGCGTATTTCATTTTTGTTTTTCAAAAATGAAGCCCAAAGACATTTGTCTTTGATGTTTCATTTTTGCCTCTGGTAAAAATGAAGCTCGCCAAATATAATTTGGCGTAGTTTCATACGAAAAGATTATAAAGGAGTTCTATATAAAAACCTTATGATACAAATAGGTGCTTTTTTACTAAGTGCCTAAGTAAAAAAGAGGTATTATGGATACATTAGAATGTATTAAAACTCGTAGAAGTGTTCGGCGTTTTAAGGATCAGCCTATTCCTTTTGAATTGATTGGTAATATTTTAGATTCAGCAAGATTAGCTCCTTCTGCTGGAAATGTTCAGGAATGGAATTTTATTTTGGTTACAGATTATAAAGCTAGAGAAAAGATTTCAATGGCTGCGTGTATGCAGACTTGGATGAATGATGCTCCTGTTCATATTGTTGTTTGTTCTAATCCTGGCAAATCAGAAAGATATTATGGTGATAAAGGGGAAAAAATGTATTGCCTGCAAAATGCTGCTGCTGCTATTGAAAATATGTTATTAGCAGCTCATGCCCAAGGATTAGGCGCTTGTTGGGTTGGTGCTTGTGAAGAAGATCAGGTTAAAAGAGCTGTTGGTGCTCCAGATAACATAAGAGTTCTTGGTATTGTTCCTGTTGGTTATCCTGCTGAACAGCCTCAAATGCCAGAGAAATATCCTTTAACAGATGTAGTTTTTATTGACAAATGGGGTAATAGGATAAAAGATATAGCCGCGTATATGGGTTATTATGGAACTCATATTAAACAAGCTGCAGAAAAAGGCAAAGAACTTTTTAGAAAAATAGCGTCGGGAAAGAAAAAATCCCCGTCGAGAAAAACCTAAGTATATTCTATAATATATATTACGTATCACAAAAATATTTATATAGTTGTTTTATAAATATAAAGAAATATTAATTTTAAACTAAGTTTTGGCGAACTCGTTTAAAATTTGGCGTTTGAATTTGTATTTTATATAATCTTAGTTTGACGTTCTAAGATATTGGAACAGTTCTTCTTGAGATATTTATTGGCGTAAACACCCCAAACTTGTTCTAAAAGTATTAATAATTAACTTGCATTTAAATATTTCGCAAGTAGAACATATACATTAGACCATACAAACCAAAAAAGGGGGGATACATATGGACATTTTAGTACAAAACGCGCAAAAAAACGCAAACCAAAATATCGGTTTGCAAGTTGGTCAGGCCAACATAAAAGTCGTCGGTGCAGGCGGCGCTGGTAACAACATGATTTCTTGGTTGTACAAGAGAGGCATCAAAGGTGCTGAAATTCTTGCGTGCAACACAGATCAGCAGCATTTAGATATTAGCGAAGCCGATAAAAAATTAATAATCGGCAAAGAAGTTACTCGCGGATTAGGTTGCGGTGGCTTTCCTCAAAAAGGTGCTGAAGCTGCTCAGGAAAGTCTTAATGAAATAAAAGACGAGTTAAAACACGCAGATATGGTTTTTATCTGCGCAGGAATGGGCGGCGGAACAGGTACTGG